>CBIHLI010000005.1:0-17151 GCA_966210575.1 uncultured Sphingomonas sp. | reverse complement strand
CTCTCGTCCGGTTGCTGGACACGATCATCGAGCGGCTCGCTGACGAACTCGAAGCGTCGAGCGACGAGCTCGACGATATTTCACGGCACATCTTCCGGCGCGAGGATCAGGAGCCGGAACATCGGCGGCGCATGCCGGCGAACCGGCTTGGGGCGCTTATCAACCGCATCGGCCGCGCCCAGGCGCTTCTGGCAAGGATCCGTGAGACAGCGGTCAGCACCGGGCGCTTGGTCAGCTTCCTCGATGCGACCGAGCGGATCCAGGCCGAGCCGAGGAATCGCGACCGCGTGCAAAGCTTGGCCGCGGACGTCAGCTCGCTGGTCGAGCACAGCGCATTCCTTGCCAGCAACCTTTCGTTTCTTCTTCAGGCGTCGCTCGGCCTGATCAGCGTCGAGCAGAACGCCGCGATCAAGGTGTTCTCGGTCGCGGCGGTGGTGTTGCTGCCGCCGGCGCTGGTTGCCGGAATCTACGGAATGAACTTCGACCACATGCCGGAGCTGGATTGGTTCGCCGGTTATCCGTGGGCGCTCGGGCTGATGCTGGCGAGCGCGATCCTGCCTTATTGGTGGTTCAAGCGTCGCGGATGGCTTTAGGCGTCGGCGACCTCGCTCGGCATCGGCTCGGGCTCATTCGACGATGCGCCGTGGCGGCGGGCCAGCGCCGCATAAGCGAGCGCCAGCTGACCGGCGATCTCCGACTGCTCGCTTTCGTCGTGGCAGGTCGCAGCGGCCCGGGCTTCGGCTGCGCGCCGACGGAAATATTCGCCGTCATGGGCCATGCGCGTAACCTCCATCGTCGCCAAGGATGTCGAATGTTTCTTAGCGGAAGCGGCGGTTCGGCGGGAGTCGATGGGCTTCATCCCAGCCCGGTGCGCCGTCGGCCGGGCGCAACCGGAACCGACTGAGGCCGTTTCGACCGGCTGACCAGGAGACAATGTGAGCAAACCCCCGTCAGAGTCGAACAAGCACACGAGGTTTGAGGCCGCAGCGACGCACGCAAGGCGCAAGCTGCAGCTTGGTTTTGGCCGGCTCGGCCCCGGCCTGATCACCGGCGCCGCGGACGACGACCCCAGCGGCATCGCCACTTACTCGCAAGCCGGCGCCCAATTCGGCCTCAACATGCAATGGACGTTGGTCTTGACCTATCCGATGATGGTCGCGGTGCAGGAGATCTGCGCGCGAATCGGACGGGTCACCGGCAGCGGCCTCGCCGCGAACCTGCTTTGCATATTGCCCCGACCGGCGGTCGCAGCACTGGTCACATTGTTGTTCGTCGCCAACACCATCAACATTGGCGCCGACATTGCCGCGATGGGGGCTGCAGCCGAGCTGCTCATCGGATCGGGCGCGACCGCATTCACGATTCTCGCAGCGGCGGCGTCGCTGCTCCTGCAGATCTTCGTTCCGTACCACCGCTACGTGCATTATTTGAAATGGCTGACCCTGGTCCTGTTCGCTTATGTCGGCGTGGTTTTCGCGGTCCAGATCGACTGGGCCGAGGTGGCGACCCGGATCGTCGCCCCGCAGGCGGAGATCTCGCCGGCCTGGATGACGATGATCGTCGCCGTCTTCGGCACGACGATCAGCCCCTATCTCTTCTTCTGGCAGACCGCCGAAGAGATCGAAGACATGGAGATGAAGCACCAGCCCGACCTCAAGCATATGGATCCGGCGGCCGCGCGGCTGCAGCTGAAAAGGGTCGGGGTCGACACTTTCACCGGCATGGCGATCTCGAACATCGTCGCTTTCTTCATCATGCTGACGACCGCGGTGACGCTCAATCGCTCGGGCATCACCGATATCGAAACGTCGGCCCAGGCGGCCGACGCGCTGCGGCCGATCGCCGGCCAGTTCGCGTTCCTCCTGTTCAGCCTCGGCATCATCGGCACCGGCTTCCTCGCGGTTCCGGTGCTGGCCGGATCGGCGGCTTATGCCGCATGCGATACGTGGGGACTGCCAAAGGGGCTCGAGAAGAATCCGCGCGAAGCGAAGGCTTTTTACGGCGTCATCGGGGCGGGGATGGCGATCGCGCTCGCCGTGCTCTGGTCGCCGCTCGACCCGATCAAGATGCTGTTCTGGAGTGCCGTCGTGAACGGCGTGATTTCGGTCCCGATCCTGGGCGCGATGATGATCGTCGCGCGGCGCCGCAAGCAGATGGGCGAGTTCGTCGCCAGTCCCTGGCAGCTGATTCTCGGGTGGGCGGCGACCTTGGTCATGGGCGCCGCCGTGGTCGGGATGTTGGCGCTCGGCTGAACCCTTGGCTTTGCGGGCGCGTTGCCGGGTTGCTAAGGGGCGCGGGCCGCTGCACCCGCGGCATCGCAGCAACGCCAAGGACCCAGGATGACGCCGACCGGCACCGACAGCCTCAACACGCGTTCGACGCTCACCGTCGGCTCCACCCCCTACAGCTATTTTTCGCTCGCCCGAGCCGCCGAGACCCTCGGCGACATTAGCCGGCTGCCGTTCTCGATGAAGGTCCTTCTCGAAAATCTATTGCGGTTCGAGGACGGCGAAACGGTGACGCTCAAGGACCTCAAGGCTATGGCCGAGTGGCTGAAGGAGCGCCGGGTCAATCGCGAGATCCAGTACCGCCCGGCGCGCGTCCTGATGCAGGATTTCACCGGGGTTCCGGCGGTCGTCGACCTGGCGGCGATGCGCGACGCGATGACCCAGCTCGGCGGCGACCCGCAAAAAATCAATCCGCTGGTGCCGGTTCATCTCATCATCGACCATAGCGTCATGGTCGACGAGTTCGGCACGCCACGAGCGTTCGAGCGGAACGTCGAGATCGAATATGAGCGCAACGGCGAGCGCTACGAGTTCCTCAAATGGGGCAGCCGGGCATTTCACAATTTCAAGGTGGTGCCGCCCGGAACCGGCATTTGCCACCAGGTCAACCTCGAGCATATCGCCCGTTGCGTGTGGACCGGACCCGGCGAGGGCGGCGAAACGCTTGCTTATCCGGATACTTTGGTCGGGACCGACAGCCATACGACGATGATCAACGGTCTCGGGGTGCTCGGCTGGGGGGTCGGCGGGATCGAGGCCGAGGCAGCGATGCTCGGCCAACCGGTGTCGATGCTGATCCCCGAGGTGGTCGGCTTCCGGCTGTCGGGCGAGCTTGGCGAGGGCATTACCGCCACCGACCTCGTCCTGACCGTAACGCAGATGCTTCGCCAAAAAGGGGTCGTCGGGCGGTTTGTGGAATTCTACGGGCCCGGCCTCGACAAACTGCCGCTCGCCGACCGGGCGACGATCGCCAACATGGCGCCCGAATATGGCGCCACCTGCGGCTTCTTCCCGATCGACGAACGGACCTGCGAATATCTGCGGCTGACCGGCCGCGACGAAGAGCAGATCGAGCTCGTCCGGGCCTATTGCCAGGTGCAGGGCCTGTGGCGGGACGCCAGCTCGCCCGAGCCGGTGTTCACCGACACGCTCGAGCTCGACATGAGCGCGATCGAGCCGTCGCTGGCCGGGCCGAAGCGGCCCCAGGACCGGGTGCTGCTCGCCGAGGTCGACAATCAGTTCAATGCCGAGCTCGAGCACACCTATCACAAGCATGAGGACCCACGGGTCGCGGTCGAGGGACTCGATCACGACCTCGGCAACGGCGACGTCGTCATCGCCGCCATCACCAGCTGCACCAACACCTCCAACCCGTCGGTGCTGATCGGCGCCGGCCTGGTCGCCCGAAAGGCGCGCGAGAAGGGCCTGACGGTCAAGCCGTGGGTGAAGACCAGCCTCGCGCCGGGCAGTCAGGTGGTCAGCGATTATCTCGATGCCAGCGGCCTCAGCGAGGACTTGAACGCCCTCGGCTTCGACCTGGTCGGCTACGGCTGCACGACCTGCATCGGCAATTCGGGACCGCTACCCGAGCCGATCTCCAAGGCGATCAACGACAAGGATCTGGTCGCGGTCAGCGTGCTTTCCGGCAACCGCAATTTCGAAGGCCGGGTGTCGCCCGATTGCCGCGCCAATTACCTCGCGTCGCCGCCGCTGGTCGTCGCCTTTGCCCTCAAGGGAACGGTGCGCAGCGACATGATCAACGAGCCGATTGGCACCGCCTCGAACGGCGAGCCGGTGTTCCTCAAGGACGTCTGGCCTTCGAACGAGGAGATCCGGACATTCATGGACGCCCACGTCCATTCCGACATGTTCCGAAGCCGCTACGCCGACGTCTATCGCGGCGACGACCGCTGGCGCGCAATCGAAGTGACCGGCGGCGACACCTACGGCTGGCCGCCGGAATCGACCTATATCCAGAACCCGCCCTATTTCACCGACATGACCATGGAGCCGGTCGCGCCGGGCGACATCGATCGCGCCCGGCCGCTGGCAATCTTCGGCGATTCGATCACCACCGACCACATCTCGCCGGCCGGGGCGATCAAGCCCGACAGCCCGGCCGGCCGGTATCTGCTCAACCGCCAGGTCTCGCGCGGCCAGTTCAACAGCTACGGCTCGCGGCGCGGCAATCACGAAGTGATGATGCGCGGCACGTTCGCCAACATCCGAATCCGCAACAAGATGCTCGACGACGTCGAGGGCGGCTTCACCCGCTATGCGCCGACCGGGGAAGTGCTGCCGATCTACGACGCGGCGATGCTCTATAAGCAGGATTCGCGCCCGCTGGTCGTCATCGCCGGCAAGGAATATGGCACCGGTAGCTCGCGCGACTGGGCCGCCAAGGGCACGGTGCTGCTCGGGGTGCGCGCGGTGATCGCCGAAAGCTTCGAGCGGATTCACCGCTCCAACCTCGTCGGCATGGGCGTCCTGCCGCTGCAGTTCCGCGATGGCGAGGGCGCCGACACGCTCGGCCTGACCGGCGAGGAGAAATATACCATCACCGGCGTTGTCAACATCAAGCCTCGCCAGGATGTCGAAGTGACGGTTCAGCGCGACGACGACAGCGAGTTCAAATTCACCGCCCGCTGCCGGATCGACACCTATAACGAGCTCGAATATTTCAAGGCGGGCGGGATCCTCCATTACGTGCTTCGGAAGCTGGCGGCATGACTGAGCTGGTCGCCTCCTGCCATTGCGGGCGGGCGACCATCACTCTGCCGCGCAAGCCCGAATCGGTCACCCAGTGCAATTGCAGCCTGTGCACGAAGACGGGCTTCCGCGGCGTCTATTTCCCGTCGGAGGAATTGGTCATCGAGGGTGCGTTCGATTCCTACGTGCGCGAAGATCTCAAGCAGCCGTATCTCGCCAATCACCGCTGCAAGACCTGCGGAATCCTGACGCACTGGACGCCGCTGAGCGACCCTCCGCACGAGCGGGTCGGAGTCAACGTGCGCCTGATCGATGACGCGGTGCTGGAAGGCGTGCCCGTCAAACAGGTCGACGGAGCGAACTGGGACGAATGACGACAGCCGAAATTGCGGTCGAAATCGCCGGTTGGAGCGGCGCGGTGCTGATCCTGCTCGCTTATTTGCTGCTGTCGCTTGGCAAGCTGACCGGCCAGTCGCCCGTCTACCAGTGGATGAATGTGGTCGGCGGCGCCGGTTTCGTGGTCAACGGCTGGTGGCACGGCGCGCTGCCGTCGGCGGCGCTCAATGTGGTTTGGATGATGATCGGGGGATTTGCGTTATGGCGGATCTGGGCAAAGCGGCGGTCGTCGACCTCAGCCATGTGATCGAGCATGGCATGACGACCTACAAGGGCCTTCCGGGACCGCACATCTGCGACTTCTGGACCCGCGAAAGCACGGTCGGAAAATATGACGAAGGCGCGACCTTCCAGATCGGCCGGATCGACATGGTCGCCAACACCGGCACCTATGTCGACAGCCCCTTCCACCGCTATGCCGACGGCAAGGATTTGGCGGAGCTTCCGCTCGAATCGCTCGCCGATCTGCCCGGAATCGTCATCGGCCGCCCGTTCGAGAACGGCCTGGCGACCGATGTCGCCGACCTCGAGCGCTTCGACGTTCGCGGCAAGGCGGTGCTGGTCCACACCGGCTGGGACCGGCACTGGCGGACCGATGCTTATGGCGTCGACCATCCGTTCCTGACCGCCGGGGCAGCCGAGTGGCTGGCCGAAAACGGCGCCGTGATGGTCGGCATCGACAGTAACAATATCGACGATTCGAGCGGCCGAAGCCGTCCGGTGCACACCATCCTGCTCGGCGCCGAAATCCCGATCTGCGAGCATATGACCGGCCTCGACCGCCTGCCGGACCAGGGCTTCCGCTTCACCGCCGTGCCGCCCAAGGTGCGCGGCATGGGCAGCTTTCCCGTGCGGGCCTACGCTCTGCTCGGCTGAGCCAGCGCCGGCTTCAGCCAATCGGGGACGATGGCGTTGCCGGGAATGGCGTCGACCCGCGCGTGAGCTACGGAGAAGTCGAGCTCGGGATATTCAACCCGAGTCCGCTCGCCGCCGCCCATGAGCACGAGCAGCCGACGGTTGACCTTGCCGCGCCAGTTCATTCGCGCGGTGTTCTCCTGGCCGACGAAGCAGCCCTTGGTGAAGCTGACGCCGTTCAACTCGGCCGCATTGCATTCCAGCCAGAGGATGTCGCCGAGCTCTGCGCGGCCCTCGCAGACACCAAGCCGGAGCCGGTGCTCGAGCCAGCCGGTCGCGGGCTCATCGGCAGGCGCGAGCCAGCGGCGGCCCAGTGCGGCCAGGCGCGGATCGGCGACGCCCTCGTCGCCATCCCTTGACCAGTGGATGGCAAGCGATGCGTCCGGCGCGATGTCGATCTTGCGCCGGAGCCGGTAGATCGCCAGCCGCTTGACGAGGTCGTCCACGGCCGCACTCTCGCAGTCCAGCAATAGGTCGTCGCCCTGCGGCCAGATGAGGAAATCGAACAGGCATTTCCCCTGCGGCGTGAGTAACCCCGCCCAGACCGGCAACTCTCCGCTGACGTCATTGGTGACCAACCCCTGGAGGAATCCTCGAACATCTTCGCCGGAAAGCCGGACGAGCGCGCGATCGGTCAGGGTGGTAGCGGCCATGCCCCTTAGCTAAGGAGCCGGCGTGGCAATGCAAACGCTCACCCTTCGCCGTCCCGACGATTGGCACGTGCATTTGCGCGACGGGGAGATGCTCCGCCTGGTGGCGCCGTTCACCGCCCGCCAGTTCGCCCGGGCGATCGTCATGCCGAACCTGCTACCGCCGGTGACCAGCGTCGCGGCGGCGGAAGAATATCGCCAGCGGATCGTCGCGGTGACGGGCCCTGACTTCACGCCGCTGATTACCTGCTATCTGACCGATGAGAGCGACCCCGACGTGATTGCCGCCGGCTTTGAAGGCCGCGTCTGGACCGCAGCCAAGCTCTATCCCGCCAACGCGACGACCAATTCGGCGTTCGGGGTGACCGACATCCGCAACATCTATCCGGCCCTCGAACGGATGCAGGCGATCGGCATGGTGCTGTGCATCCACGGCGAGGTGACCGACCCCGACGTCGATATTTTCGACCGCGAGGCGGTGTTCGTCGAGCGGGTGCTCGGTCCGCTGACCCGCGACTTTCCCGAGCTCAAGGTCGTGCTCGAGCATATCACCACGGCCGAGGCGGCGGATTACGTCGAAACCAGCGGCCCGAGCGTCGCCGCGACCATCACCCCGCACCACTTGGTCATCAACCGCAATGCGCTGTTCGACCGCGGAATTCGCCCGCATGCTTATTGCCTGCCGGTCGCCAAGCGCGAGCGTCACCGCCAGGCGGTACGGCGGGCAGCGACCTCTGGATCGCCGAAATTCTTCCTCGGCACCGACAGCGCCCCGCATGCCCGCCATGCCAAGGAATCGGCGTGCGGCTGCGCCGGAATATTCAACGCGCCCTACGCGCTGGAAACCTATGCGACGGTGTTCGACGAGGAGGGCGCGCTCGACAGGCTGGAGGCGTTCGCTTCGGAACATGGGCCGCGCTTCTACGGCCTGCCGCTGAACGAGGGCACGGTGACGCTCGAACGCGCCCCGGTCGATATTCCCGACGCGCTTGGCATCGCGGACATCGAGCTGGTGCCATTCCTCGCCGGCACGCAGCTCGGATGGACCTTCGCCGACTAAGCCGGAGGCGGATCGACCGTCCGGCGGTTGCCGACCAGCAGGCAGTCGGCGACCAGGCGCAGTGGCCGGACATCGACGTCGCTGCGCCGCTCGTCGATGAGGTCGACGAACCGGCGGTAGATGTCGGCATAGTCCCCGGCGCCGGGCGTCTCTCGTGGCTCGCCGTCGATCGCCAGCCGCTTGCCGCCGTCGGTGAGCCGCACCTCGCGGCCGTCGGCGGTCCGAACCTCGACGGTCCATTCCTCGCCGCCGCTTCGCCGCCAGTCGAGGCTGCAGGTCAGCGCGCCCTCGGCGGCTTGGCTGGCGAATTTCACTTCGGCCGCAATTGGCGTCTGAGCGCCTTCCGGGAAGCACAGCTCCGCCTGGTCCACGATCAGCGTCCCGGGAAAGATTTTCGTCGCGATCGAGAAGGCGTTGATTCCCGGGTCGAACACGCCGAACCCGCCGGCTTCCCAGATCCAGCGCTGGCCCGGGTGCCATTTGCGCACATCCTCGTGCCAGCGGATCGTCATCGAATCGATTCGCTTGCCGGCGAGCGCGGCGGCGGCGGCTTCGACCGCGGGGTTATGGCGGGCGTGCCACGTTGCGAACAGGGTCCGCTGCCGAGCCTCGGCGATGCAGGCGAGATCCTCGATTTCCGTCAGCGTCGCCGCCGGCGGCTTTTCGAGGAGGACGTGGAGCCCCGCCTCGAGGCAGGCGCGGGCGATCTCGTAGCGCGGCTTGGGCGGAGTGGTGATTGCCGCCGCCTGCAGTCCCTCGACCTGCTCGATCAGCTCGCGCCAATCCTTGAACGCCGGCTCCGGGCCTTTGCCCGACCGGCTCGAACTGGCCGCGAGCCTGAAGCGGGGATTGGCCTCGATCGACGGCAGGTGCTCGTCTTCGGCGATCTTGCCGAAGCCGATGATGGCGATCGGTATGGGCGTCATCGGCCACCCACCGCCGCGACATAGGCACGCGCCTTGGCGAGCGTTTCTTCGGCAGACTGGCCAGGCCTGTAGAGGCCGCCGCCGAGGCCGAAGCCGTCAGCTCCTGCGTCTAGCCAGGCGCCAATCGATTCCGGCGTGACTCCGCCGACAATGATCAGCGGGACGTCGTTCGGAAGCACCGCCTTGAGCGCTTTGACGACAGCCGGCGAAGCGGCTTCGGCCGGGAATAGCTTGAGCGCGTGCGAGCCGGCTTCGAGCGCGGCGAAGGCCTCGGTCGGAGTGAAAATGCCGGGCGAGGAAATCATCCCGGATCCGACCGTCGCCGCGATTACCGCCGGATTCATGTTGGGCGAGACGATGATCCGGCCGCCGGCCTGTTTCACCTTCTGGACGTCGGCCGGGTCGAGGACGGTCCCGGCGCCGACCAGCGCCTCCTCGCCGATTGCCTCGGCTATGGCGCCGATGCTGGCGAACGGCTCGGGCGAGTTGAGCGGCACCTCGATGATCCGGATGCCGCCGTCGAGCAGCGCTTTGCCGATGCCGACGGCGTCCGCTGGAGTCACGCCGCGGATGATCCCGATCAGCGGGCATGGTTCGAAATGGCGGTCGAATAGCTCCCTCGCGCTCATGCAATCCGCTCCGCGATCCTGCGGGCGCCGGCGATGAAGGCGCCTTCGCCGTCGATCTGTTCGCTGCCAATGCCGGCTTCGTTGAGCGCCGCTGCATAGAGCTCGGTCAGATCGGGCCGGCCCATGACGATGACCGGCGAGTCTGGCTTGTCGGCCGTGCCGACGCGGACGTCCTCGCCGATCAGCAGGCCGCTGACCAATGACCCGGCGTCGGCCCGTTCGAGGCCGCCAAGCAGGAAGCGGGCGCGGGCTTCGAACAGTTCGGCGGTCACACCGGCGCCGGACAGGCCGCGCCGAACGCCGTCGCAAAAGGCGGCTCCGGCCGTCGCTTCGGCTTCGAGCAGGTCGGACAGGATGCTGTGCTCCTTGAGCAGGTTGAACAGCTCGCCGGTCATTACGGTCCGGAACGATCCTATGCGGCCGCCGCGGACCACGACCCACTTGTTGTGGGTGCCGGGATGGCAGACCAGGCAATCGGGCGGGATCTCGCCCGAGGCGGCTGCGCCGAGAATCTGCACCTCTTCCCCGCGCATCACGTCGGAGCGGCCGTCGCGAAAGGCAACGCCGGGGACGATCGCGGTACGCTCGTCGGCCCACACCAGCGCGCTAGCCAGCTCGTCGAGCCCCGCCGGGCAGCGCACATAGGGCGCCTCCTTCCAGCCGCGGTTGGAGCCGATCATCCCGGCCAGCAGCATCGGCTGGTCGCCCAGCCGGTCGCGGATCTCCCTCACCGCCGCCTCGAACTGTCCGCGCTCGACCGACAGGATGCCGCGGTTGTCCTCGAATTCCTTCGCGCATGTGCCGTCGCCGCCGATACTATAGGCGCGGCGGTTGGTGGTGCCCCAGTCGACGGCGATGAAACCTTCTGGCCAGCGCATGCGTCGTCAAGAACCTCCAGGAGACGCCAATGGGTTCACGACTAGCGGAAATAAGCTGCGCTGCCGACGTCCGGGCGCTTCATGGCGAGGGGCCGGTCTGGGTCGATCGCGAGATCGCGCTCTACTGGGTGAACATCACCGGCCGCAGGATTTACCGTCTTGGTGAATCGAGCGACATCCGTGAATGGGAAACGCCGATGCGAGTCGGCGCCATCGCGCCGCGGGCGAGCGGCGGGTTCATCGCCGCGACCGATCAGGGCTTTGCCCAAATCGACCTCGATTCGAACCGCTTCGACATCCTCGTCAATCCGGAAGAGCATTTGCCGGGTAACCGCTTCAACGACGGCAAGGTCGACCGGGCCGGCCGCTTCTGGGCCGGGACGATGGACGACAAGGAGCGCGAGGCGACCGGATCGCTCTACCGGCTCGATCCCGACGGCCGATGGGCCAAGCTGGACGAGGGCTATCAGGTGACCAACGGGCCGGCCTTCAGTCCCGACGGCCGCCGAATGTACCATAACGACAGCGCAAGGCAGCTGACCTACGTCTTCGACCTCGACGATGAAGGAAATCCGTCGAATCGCCAGGTGCTGATCCGGTTCGCGGGAAGCGAGGGCTATCCGGACGGAATGACGGTCGATTGCGAAGGCTGCCTGTGGATCGCCTTTTGGGACGGCTGGTGCGTGCGCCGATTCACCGACGACGGCCGCCACCTCGCCGACATTCCGCTCAAGGTGCAAAGACCGACCAGCTGCACCTTCGGCGGGCCGGATCTCGACCGCCTTTACGTGACTTCGGCGACGATTGGCATCGACGCCCAGGCGCTCGAAATGCAACCTTGTGCAGGCGGACTGCTTTTGGTGGAGGCGGGTGCGCGCGGAATCGAGCAGGTTCCGTTCGCCGGCTGAGGATAAGCGGCGAGACGCTTAAGGAGACGAACCATCGCCAACTTCATGTTCGCGACAGGGGTCGAAAACAGCATCCCGACGATCAACAACGGCGCCACCCGGATCGATCAGATGGAGGTGTGCGGCCACTACAAATATTGGCGCGAGGATTTCGACGCGGTCCAGGAGCTCGGAATTCATTTCCTGCGCTACGGCCCGCCGCTGCACCGCACGTTCCTCGGGCCCGATCGATATGACTGGAGCTTCGCCGACATGACATTCGCCGAGCTCAAGCGGCGCGACATCACGCCGATCGTCGATCTTTGCCACTTCGGCGTTCCCGACTGGATCGGCAATTTCCAGAACCCGGACTTTCCAAGGCTGTTCGCCGATTATGCCGCAGCCTTCGCCGAGCGGTTCCCGTGGGTGCAGCTGTACACGCCGGTCAACGAGATGTTCATCTGCGCGGTCTTCTCGGCAAAATACGGTTGGTGGAACGAGCAGCTGCGTTCCGACCAGGCGTTCGTCACCGCTCTCAAGCACATCGTCAAAGCCAATGTGCTGGCGATGCTGGCGATCCTTCAGCATCGCGCCGACGCCATCTTCATCCAGTCCGAATCCTCGGAATATTTCCACGCCGACAGCCCCAGCGCGATCCATCACGCCGAACAGCTCAACTCGCGCCGGTTCCTCAGCCTCGACCTCAATTACGGCCGGCGCGTCGACAGCGACATGTTCGAGTATCTGCTCGACAACGGCATGACCAAGGATGAGTACGGCTTCTTCCTCCACAATCGGCTCAAGCAGCACTGCATCCTCGGCAACGATTATTACGTCACCAACGAGCATCGGGTGTTCGAGGATGGGCGCACGACCGCCTCGGGAGAGGTGTTCGGCTACACCGAGATCACCCGCCAATATTACAATCGCTACAAGCTTCCGGTGATGCACACCGAAACCAACCTCGTCGAAGGCCCGGTCGGCGACGAGGCCGTGCAGTGGCTGTGGAAGGAATGGGCGAACGTGCTCCGGTTGCGCAACGTCGGCATCCCGACCGTCGGCTTCACCTGGTACTCGCTGACCGACCAGGTCGACTGGGACACCGCGCTTCGCGAGCAGAACGGGCACGTCAACGCGCTCGGGCTGTTCGACCTCAACCGCAACATCCGCAACGTCGGGCTCGCCTACAAGAAATTGATCCGCGACTGGCGCGAGGTGCTGCCGGCCTCCAGCCTGTGCCTGGTGGTGCCGATCGTCCCGCCCTCGCATTACGAGCTGGCCAGCGCGCGCGAGCAGGAGGAGGAGGCGAAGCGGCGGCTGCTGGAGGAAGAAATCGATTTCGAAAGCGGGAACGGCGCATGAAGATCGGACGGATCGAAACCTTCTATGTCGCGCCGCGCTGGCTGTTCGTGCGGGTCGAAAGGGACGACGGCGCGGTCGGCTGGGGCGAGGCGAGCCTCGAGGGCCATGCCGAAGCCGTCGACGGCGCGTTCGAGGCGCTCAAGGACCGCTTCGTCGGCCACGACCCGTTCCGAATCGAGGACATCTGGCAGGTCGGCTATCGCAGCGGCTTCTATCGCGGCGGCCCGGTGCTGATGTCGGCGCTCGCCGGTCTCGAGCAGGCGCTGTGGGATCTCAAAGGCCGAGCTCTCGGCCTGCCGGCCTGGGAGATGCTCGGCGGCAAGGTCCGCGACAGGGTCCGTGCCTATGCGTGGATCGGCGGCGACCGTCCGCATGAGATTGGGGCGGCCGCCAAGGCCCGCCGCGAGCAGGGGTTTTCGGCGGTGAAAATGAACGCGACGGCCGAGCTCGACTGGATCGGCACGCCGAAGCTGTTCGATGACGTGGTCGATCGGGTGAAGGCCGCCCAGGACGCCGGCATGGACGTCGGCCTCGACTTCCACGGCCGGGTCCACCGGCCGCTCGCCAAGCAGCTCGCCAGGGCGCTCGAACCGCTCGGCCTGCTGTTCATCGAGGAGCCGCTGCTGTCGGAGAATCCGGAAGGGCTGCGGCAGATCGCGGCGCTGACCTCGACGCCGATCGCGCTCGGCGAACGGCTGTTCTCGCGCTGGGACTTCAAGCCGTTCTTCGAAAGCGGCGCGGTCGACATCATCCAGCCGGACCTCAGCCATGCCGGCGGCATCCTCGAGGTCCGCAAGATCGCGGCCATGGCCGAAGCCTATGACATCGCGGTCGCCCCGCATTGCCCGCTCGGCCCGCTGGCGCTCGCCGCCTGCCTGCAGGTCGCGGGATGCACGCCCAATGTCGCGATCCAGGAGATGAGCCTCGGCATCCACTACAATGTCGGCGCCGACCTGTTCACGTATTGCGCGCACAAGGAGGAACTGACACCGGTCGACGGCTATCTGACGATCCCCGCCGGCCCGGGCCTCGGAGTCGAGATCGACGAGGATGCGGTGCGCGCCTCGGACAAGGAGCGGCATCGCTGGCGCAACCCGGTCTGGCGGCTCGACGACGGCAGCTTCGCCGAATGGTGAATCCGTCCCGCCGCTGAAAAGGCGGAGCAACCGGCCCCGCCCCCGCGTTTGCAAGGCATGAACGCCGGAGATTTTCTCGTCGATCGGCTGAAAAGCTGGGGAATCGGCCGAATTTACGGCTATCCCGGTGACGGGATCGATGGCGCCATCGGCTCCATCCAGCGCGACGGCACCGTCGATTTCATCCAGGTCCGGCATGAAGAAATGGCCGCGTTCATGGCCGTCGGGCATGCCAAGTTCACCGGCGACCCCGGGGTCTGCCTGTCGACCGGCGGGCCGGGCGCGACCCATCTCGTCACCGGCCTCTATGACGCCAAGCTCGACCACGTGCCGGTGGTGGCGATCGTCGGCCAGGCCGAGACCAGCGTTCGCGGTGCCAGCTACCAGCAGGAGCTCAACCTCGATCGCCTGTTCGCCGATGTCGCGAGCTACGTACAAGAGGTGACCCATCCGGCGCAGCTTCGCCATGTCGTCGACCGCGCCTTCCGGATTGCCGTCGCCACCCGCTCACCGACCGTCATCATCCTTCCCAAGGATCTGCAGGAGCTCGACTATCAGGCGCCGGCCCGGGTTCACGGATTCACCCGTTCGGGCGCCGGCTATGCCTTTCCCAAGACCGTCCCGTGCGAGGCAGAATTGCTCAAGGCGGCCGATGTTCTGAACTCCGGCGAAAGGGTCGCGATTCTGGTCGGCGCCGGCGCGATCGGCGCGTCGGGCGAAGTGATCGCGATCGCCGACAAGCTTGGCGCCGGTGCCGCCAAGGCATTGCTCGGCAAGTCGGCACTTCCCGACGACCTGCCGTTCGTCACCGGTTCGATCGGCCTGCTCGGGACTCGGCCAAGCTCGGACCTGATGACCCATTGCGACACCTTGCTGATGATCGGCACCGGCTTCCCCTGGTCGGAATTCCTTCCGGAGGAGGGCAAGGCGCGCGCGGTGCAGATCGACATCGACCCGGCGATGCTGTCGCTGCGTTATCCGTGCGAGGTTAATCTGCACGGCGACTCGGCCGAGACGCTTCGCGCGCTCTTGCCGCTCGTGCGGTCCAAGCACGACCGGTCCTGGCGAAAGACGATCGACCAGTGGATGCAGGACTGGTGGGCGACCTTGGAAGCGCGCGCCATGACCTCGGCCCATCCCGTGAACCCGCAGCGCGTCGTCTGGGAAATGTCGCCGCGCCTTCCCGACGATGCGGTCGTCACCAGCGACAGCGGCTCCTGCGTCAATTGGTACGCCCGCGATTATCGGGTGAAGCAGGATCAGCTGGCGTCGCTATCCGGCGGATTGGCGTCGATGGGCGCCGCGGTTCCCTATGCGATCGCCGCGAAATTCGCCCATCCCGAGCGGCCGGTCGTCGCCCTGGTCGGCGACGGGGCAATGCAGATGAACAACATGGCCGAGCTGATCACGGTCGAGAAATATTGGCGGCGCTGGACCGACCCGCGGCTGGTAGTCTGCGTGTTCAACAATGAGGATTTGAACCAGGTCACCTGGGAGCAGCGGGTGATGAACGGCAATCCGCGCTTCGACGCCAGCCAGGACATCCCGGACGTCCGCTATTCGAGCTTCGCCGAATTGATCGGGCTGAAAGGCATATTCGTCGACGATCCCGAGCGGCTCGGCGACGCCTGGGAGGAAGCGCTTGCCGCCGACCGCCCCGTCGTCCTCGAGGTCAAGACGGACCGCGAGATCGCGCCGCTTCCGCCGCATATCACCCTGGCCCAGGCCAGGCGTTTCGTCAGCTCGATGGCAAAGGATGAATCTGCGGGTCACGTCATCCGCGACACGGCGCGGCAGGTCGTCAACGCCCTGTTCGAAAAGGCCGACTAGCCGATCCGGCCGATCCGCCGCTTGGCGACTTTGCCGGCGCCGTCGCGCTGGTACGGAATCTTGTCGAGCTTGCCGCGCAGGTCGTCGAGGCTTGGATCGGGATCGACCACCGCACCGGTATAGCGGGCGTCGCACTCCGCTTCCTCGGGCGTAAGCTCGCGCAAATAGGTGATTGTCAGCCGGCGTCCGAAGACGTCGTCGCCGCGCAGCTTGAGCTCGGGCTCGGCGTCATCGGGCAGGTTGTCGCGGATTGCGACCAGGGTGTTGATGAGACTGTCGAGCGACGTGTAGTCGCTGATCTCGATGAAATCCTTGACGCGTCGGCCCATGATCCTCTCCCCGTCCCGCGGGGGCTCAGTTACTGTCCGCCCGAATCCGGGCGCAATGTCTAATCCAGTTTTATCCCCAAGGAAGTTGCGTTGCTGTGAACAAGTCGTCGGATGAGGTTTAGGATCGCGTGACCGATGCTCCGTTGATGCTGCGTTCAGGGTCCCTCGAGCTCCAGCTCGATCCCCCGATAGGCGGAGCGATCCCCAGTTTCACCTTGACCGCGGAAGGTCGGCGGACTGCGGTCTTGCGCGAAAGCCCCGCTCCGCTGAATAACGTTCTCGACGCCGCGAGTTTCCCGCTGGTTCCGTTCGTCAACCGGATTCGCGGCGGAAGCTTTACGTTTCGGGGTCGGCGGATCGTGCTGAGGCCGAACATGCCCGGCGACCCAAGCCCGTTGCACGGCCAGGGATGGACCAATCCGTGGCGGACCGAATCGTCCTCTGAGGCGGAGGCGGTGCTCGCCTTCGACCACCAGCCCGGCGAATGGCCGTGGGCCTATGAGGCACGCCAGCATTTCCGGCTGGTCGGCGACTCGTTGTCCCTGCGCCTCAGCTGCCGCAACGTCTCAGACGAGCCCATGCCCTGCGGCCTCGGCGTGCACCCCTATTTCCGCTGCGGGCCGGAAACCCGGATTCAGACCTATGTCGATGAGGTGTGGACGGTTGACGCCGACCTGCTTCCGGTCGAGCGCGTCGCCGCCACCGGCCGCTACGCCATCAACGATTCGCCGATGTGCGGCCGCGGGCTCGACAATGGCTACGGCGGCTGGAGCGGCTGCGCGCTGCTGACCGATCCCGGCTGGCCGTTCGAGCTCATGCTGACTTCCAGCCAGGCGCGGTTTTTCCAGATCTATTCGCCGGCCGAGGGCGGGTTTTTCGCCGCCGAGCCGGTCAGCCACGCCAATGGCGCGCTCAACGAGCCGGAATCGAGCTGGGCCTCGCTTGGGCTGCAGGTGCTGCAGCCGGGCGAGGAGATGGACCTCGACATGCGGCTCGAGGTGCAGCCGAAGGCGGCCTAGCATCGGTTGATACGGCGAGAAGCGCCCGTATATAGGCCTTCCTGCCGCTGGCGCTCGATCCCCAAGGTCGATGCGCTTCGCACCGGAGACGTGGGTGAGTGGCTGAAACCAGCGGTTTGCTAAACCGCCGTACGGGG
>CBIHLI010000004.1:0-17638 GCA_966210575.1 uncultured Sphingomonas sp. | reverse complement strand
CGATCCTCCTGCTCGTCATCATCCTCGGCATCGTCGAGGGCGTCACCGAATATCTCCCGGTTTCCTCGACCGGTCACCTGATCCTTGCCACCGAGCTGCTCGGCTTCAACGCCGGCGCCTGGGCGGTTTTCAACATCGCCATCCAGCCGGGAGCAATCCTCGCCGTCGTCGTCCTCTATTGGCGAACCTTCTGGGACGTGTTCGTCGGCCTGTTCCATCGCTCGCCGTCGGCCTACGCGTTCGTTCGCAACATCCTGGTCGCCTTCCTGCCGGCAGCGGTGCTGGGGGTGTTCCTCGGCGACTGGATCGAATTGCTGCTCGACAATGCGGTAGTGGTCGCCTGGGCGCTGATCATCGGCGGCTTCGCGATCCTCGCCGTCGAGCGCTACGCGAGCCCGAGCGACTGCGGCGGTGTCGCCAACGTGACCTTCCGGCAATCGGTCATGGTCGGGATCGTACAGTGCCTGGCGATGATCCCGGGCGTCAGCCGCTCCGGGGCAACCATCCTCGGCGCGATGAGCTTCGGGGTCGACCGCAAGACCGCGGCCGAGTTCAGCTTCTTCCTGGCGGTCCCGACGCTCACCGGGGCGACAGTCTTCCAGCTGTTCAAGCATTGGGACAGCATCCCCGTCGGCGAGCTCGGCTGGATCGGGGTGGGCAGCCTGGTGTCCTTCATCGTCGCCTTCGTGGTCGTCAAAGCGTTCATGGCGATCGTCACCCGTTACGGCTTCGGTCCGTTCGCCTGGTACCGGATCGTGGTCGGCGCCGCTGCCCTCGTCTGGCTGTCAATGCGCTGATTTGATTGCGCTTCCCGTCGTGGTAAGCTGCCTGCCAGCAAGGAGCTTGTGATGCGTTACACGCTTTTCGTCATTCCCTTCGCTTTGCTCGCCGCTCCGGCCGCGGCCCAAGCCCAGCAGCCCGCTCCGATCCAACTGCCGACCGAGCTGACCGACCCAAGGACTGCGGAGCGGATCGCCGGGATGACGGATGCGCTGTCGAAGGCCCTGCTCGACTTGCCGGTCGGCGAGATCGAGGCCGCGGCCGAGGGGCGTCCTGTCACCGCCGCCGACCGCCGGCGGACGATCCGCGATGTCGCCAATCCAGATGTCGAGCGGAAGGTCGCCGAGAGCGGCCCCAAGGTCAGAGCGGCGATGCAGGCCTTTTCGGCGGCGCTTCCGGCAATCGCCGAGGCATTGTCCGAGGCGGCCGACAAGATCGAGCGCGCCACGGCCAACATGCCGCAGCCCGGCTATCCTAAATATTAGGCGGTGAGCTGGTAATGCTTTAGCAGGTCGTAGAGCGTCGGCCGGCTGATCCCGAGCAGCTTCGCGGCACCGGAAATATTATTGTCGGTCCGGCTCAGCGCCTGGCGAATCGCCTTGCGGTCGGCCATCTCGCGCGCCGCCCGAAGGTTGATCATCAGATCACCGGTGTCTGCGACGGCACCCGGAAGGTCGAGGTCCGCGGCGCCGATCATCTTGCCGTCGGCCATGATGACCGCGCGCTTCAGCCGATTTTCCAGCTCGCGGACGTTGCCCGGCCACCCATAGCCGTCGATCGCCGCGGTCGCGTCCGGCGACAGCCCCTGGACCTTGGGGTTCATGTCGCGCGCGAAGCGGTTGACGAAGTGCCGCGCCAGCAGGACTGCGTCGCCCGAGCGCTCGGCAAGCGGCGGGATCTTCACGACCACCTCGGCGAGCCGGTAATAGAGATCCTCGCGGAACCGGCCGTCGGCGATCATCGCCTCGAGGTCCTGGTGGGTCGCGCAGACGATCCGGGTATCGACCGCGATCGTCTCGCGGCCGCCGATCCGCTCGATGACCCGTTCCTGGAGGAAGCGCAGGAGCTTGACCTGCAAGGGCAGCGGGATGTCGCCGACCTCGTCGAGAAACAGGGTGCCACCCTGGGCGAGCTCGATCTTGCCGACGTTCGACTTGACCGCACCGGTAAAGGCGCCGCGCTCGTAGCCGAACAGCTCGGCCTCGAGCAGGTTCTCGGGGATTGCAGCGCAGTTGATCGCGACGAACGGCCCGCCGGCGCGGTCGCTCTGCTCGTGGACGGCGCGGGCGAGCAGCTCCTTGCCGGTGCCGCTGGCGCCGAGCAGCATCACCGAGACGTTGGTCGCGGCAACCCGCTCGACGGTCCGAGCCACCTTCAGCATTTCGGGCGCGGCGGTGATCATCGACCCGAGCACGGTCGCCCCGCTCGACTGCTCCAGCTTGCGATTCTCTTCCTCGATCCCGTGGACGTGGAAGGCGCGGGCGACGATCAGCCCGAGCTCGTCGATGTCGATCGGCTTGCGATAGAAATCATAGGCGCCGAGCCCGACCGCCTTCAGCGCGCTTTCGCGGGCGCCATGCCCGGAGGCGACGATGACCTTCGTGTCCGGCTTCAGCGCCAGCATCTCGGTGAGGACGGCAAACCCCTCGTCGGTGCCGTCCGGGTCCGGCGGAAGGCCCAGATCGAGGGTGACGACCGCCGGCTCATGGAGGCGGAGCGCCTCGATTGCGGAGGCGTGATCGCCGGCGATGACAATCCGGTAGCCGTCATAGGCCCATTTAAGCTGGCGCTGCAGGCCCTCATCGTCCTCGACGATCAGAAGCACGGGCAGGTCGGTTTCACTGGTCATGCGATCTTCCGAAGGTTGTCCGACGGCGCTTCGGCCGCCTTGAGGTGAATGGTGAACTGGGTTCCTTCGCCGGGCCGGCTCTCGACGCTGAGCCGCCCGCCCATGGCGGCGACCAGCGCCTGCGCCTCGAACGCGCCGATACCGAAGCCGTCGGGCTTGGTCGACGCGAACGGCTGGAACAGCCGGCTTCGGACGAAATCGGAGTCCATGCCGCTGCCGGTGTCGGCAATGGCGACCACGATCTCGCCGTCGTTCGAGTCGACGCGCATCGTCACCGGTTCGTTCGGTCGGCTCGCTTCGATCGCATTCTGAAGCAGGTGTCCGATCGCTTGTTCGAGCGCCGCCGCGTCAATCTCCGCCCATTGTCCGCTGTCGCCGAGCAGCCGCACCTCATGCTGGCCGCGGCGCGCGGCGATCGCATCGGTGACGACGCCCCGGAGCGATTGCGCCTCGACCCGTTGTGGACGCGCCGACGATTGCGGCGAAAGCCGCGCCAGCAGGTCGTTCATCTTGCCGATCGAGCCTTGCAGGGTGGCGATCATGTCGGCGCGGAACTCCGGATTGTCCGCGTGCCGCTCGGCGTTGCGGGCGACCAGCGACAGCTGGCTGACGAGGTTCTTGATGTCGTGGAGGATGAAGGCGAAGCGGCGGTTGAATTCCTCGAACCGCTGCGCGTTGGCGAGGGCCCTTTGCCCCTGCGCCTCGGCCAGCGAGCTCGCCGCCTGGCGGCCGGCGGTGCGCAGCAGGTCGAAATCTTCCCAGTCGAGCGGCCGTCGATAGTCTGGCGCGGCGAGCAGGACCAATCCGGCGGCCTGGTCCTTGTGGATCAGCGGCACCGCGACCCAGGCGTCGGCCTCGTCGATCATCCATTGCGGAACGGGGAGCGAATCTTCGCCCCGCGACCAGCCGCCGTGGATTCCGTCGAGCTCCAGGATCCGGCCGCTGCCGGAAATCCCGTCCCAGAACGCCGCTGCCGCTCGCAGGTCGAAATCCGCCGCCGCGCCGCCATGCCACTTCCACGCCGCGCCGATTACGAACCCGCCGCTCCCGTCGCGCTCGAGCAGCATGCCGCCGGGGGCGTCGAGAATGTCTGCAAACGCCTTGACGACGCGCTCGCCGAGCGGCCGCGCCTCGGCGCCCGAGCCGCCCAGGGTATCGGTGAAACGAAGCCATTCGGTGCGATAGTCGTAGCGATGTTCGAACAGGTGCTTGGCGATCTTCACTTTCGCCCAGCTGCGCGCCCGGGCGCTCGGCAACAGCACCATCGCCGCGACCACCATGGCCGCGAGAAGTGCGATCGATGCTGGGCGCAGCCAGCTGTCGCCGCTGCCGCGAAGCGCGGTGGCGAGCACCGCCATCACCGCGAAATAGGCGCAGATGGCAAGCAGCGAGAGCGACTGGAAGGTCGCTGCCCGCGACAGCCGGATGCGCCAGTCGTCCTCATGCCTGGCAGCAAGCGCGAACAAGGGGCCGGTCAGGGCGACCGCTGCCCCGCGCCAGTCGAACAGCCCGCCGGCGGCGGAGGGCGCGAGATAGGCGATCGTGTACAGGTTGAGGTCGTAGATCCAGCTCAGCGCCAGGGCGAGCATCGCGAAGCGGATGTTGGAGCGGCTCGACGGCGCTGCCTGGCCGTAGAGGTTGTGGACCAGCACCAGCGAGCCGGCGGCGGCGGTGATCCGAAGGATCCGGTCGGTTTCCTCGACCGCGGGATTGGCGCCGGTGAGGAGCAGGACGGTGGTGACGACCAGCTGCATGCCGAGCACGGCCGAGACCGCCCCATAGACTAGCCGAACGCCCCGCTGCCGCCCCTCGCTGCTCGCGTAGAGGCTGTAAAGCAGCCCGACCCAGACGAGGTTGCGCGCGGTTTCGGCATAATTGCTGAGCGCGCTCATCGGCGCGATCGCTTCGAGCCACGCCCAGCAGGCGGTCAGCGCGAAGGCGGCGAGCAACAGCCGATGCCCGGTCTGGCGCGCGCCCGCGGCCAGCCGCCAGACCAGCAGCGCCGCGAACATCGTCGCCGCGAGCGCATGGCTCCAGAAGGCGATCAGCGGCGACACGGCCGGCCAAGTGGCAAATTCAGCGACATGCGGCAGAGTGTCGCTAAATTTTACAAACATCTGGTGAACGCATCCGCTACTGCCGCTTTTTAGGACCGTCTGCAGTCAGGAGTTCGCAATGGTCGAGAAGCGCCCGATCGGCACCAGCGGGCTGGAGGTCGCCCCGCTCGCTCTCGGCGGCAACGTCTTCGACTGGACGGCCGACGAGGCCACCAGTTTCGAGATCCTCGATGCCTTCATCGACGCCGGCGGGACGATGATCGATACCGCCGACGTCTATTCGGCTTGGGCGCCCGGCCACAGCGGCGGCGAAAGCGAGCGGCTGATCGGCCGCTGGCTGAAGCGAAGCGGCCGGCGCGACCAGGTGGTGATCGCCACCAAGGTCGGCTTCTTCGAGGGGCTGGCGCCGGACAAGGTCGCCGCCGCGTGCGACGCCTCGCTCGAGCGGCTCGGGGTCGAGACCATCGACCTCTATTATCAGCACAAGGACGATGACAGCGTCCCGCTCGCCGACAGCCTCGGCGCCTTCGAGCGACTGGTCGAGGCCGGCAAGATCCGCGCCATCGGCCTGTCGCAATTTACCGCCGAGCGCGTCGACGAAGCGATGGACACCGCCCGGCGGCTGGGGCTGACCCCGCCGAGCGCGTTGCAGCCCTGGTACAATCTGGTCGAACGGCAGAAGTTCGAGGGCGACCTGCGCGACAGCGCGCTCCGCCACGGGCTTGCGGTCTTCCCTTTTTACAGCCTCGCCAACGGCTTCCTCACCGGCAAGTACCGGTCCAAGGACGATCTCGGCAAATCCGTGCGCGGACTTCGCAACATCGACTATCTCGAGGGCAAGGGCATGGCAGTCCTGGCCGCGCTCGATAAGATCGGCGCGGAGACCGGCGCCGCCCCCGCAACGGTGGCGCTGGCCTGGACCATGGTGCAGCCGGCGATCACCGCCCCGATCGCCAGCGCGACCAGCATCCCGCAACTCGCCGAGCTGCTCGCCGCGCTGGAGCTGACGCTGACCCCGGACCAGATCGGTCGCCTCGACGCCGCCAGCGCCGATTAAGCCTTCGGAAACGCCGAGCCGCCTCAATCCCAAGCCCGCCCGGTTTCCGCCTTCGTTATGGCCGGGTTACTCTTCGGACTTTGGTGGAGAGTGCGATGAGTTGGATGATTGGCCGGACGGCGGTCTTGTCCGATCCGGAAAGCGCGAAGCGCAAGGCGCTCGACAAGCTCCAGGCCCTGAGCCAGCTCGAGGATCCAGAGAGCCTGGTGGTGCCGATCCTGATCGATGCGCTGCTGCTGGTCGAGGCCTATCGCGGCGCGCGCCACCAGATCACCATGCTTCCGGAGCTCACCGACAGCGTCGACGCGCTGCTGCGCGAGATCACGATCCTCGAAAAATCGGCCGAGTGGGCGGCCGAGTAGGTTAGCCCTTCTTCAGGACGTCGAGCGCGGCGAGGGTCATCGCCTCGGTCGCCGTCGAGATCACCGCTTCGGCGTTGGGCGCCCAGAACGGGCTGTGCAGCGACGGCAGCTTCTGCGCGTCGCCGCCGGCCGCGGTCCATTTCTCGATCGGCGTTCCGCCGACCCAGAAGATCAGGCTCTCGACCGACTTGTCGGCCAGCCAGTAGCGGCTGAAGTCCTCGCCGCCCATCACCGCCGGGGTCGTCTTGACCCGTTCGGCGCCGAAATTCTGGGTGAACAGCTCGAGCATCCGGTTGGTCAGCTTCTCGGTATTGAAGGTCGCCGGCGTGTATTGCTCTTCGCGCACCGTCACTTGCGGCATCCGGTCATCGGGCAGCCCCGCGGCGATCGCCTCGCCCCTGGCGACGCGCTTGATCCCGTCGAGCAGGAGCTTGCGGACCTCGGGCGTGTAGCTACGCACGGTGAGCTGCAGCTTGGCCTCGTCGGAGATGATGTTGTGCTTCGCTCCGGCGTGGAAGCTGCCGACCGTGACGACGGCCGGATTGGCCGGATCGTTCTCGCGGCTGACCAGCATCTGCAGCCCGGTGACGATCCGCGAGGCGAGCACGATCGGGTCCCTGGTGGTGTGCGGATAGGCGCCGTGGCCGCCGACCCCGCGGACCAGGATGTCGACGCTGTCGACGTTGGCGAGCGCGTAGCCGGGCGTGATTCCGATCACCCCCGCCGGAAGCGTCGCTGCGTCGTGGAAGGCAATTACCGCCTGGGGTTTGGGGAAGCGCGCATAGAGCCCATCGTCGAGCATCGCCTTGGCGCCGGCGCCGATCTCCTCTCCGGGCTGCAGGATCATCACCAGCGTCCCCGACCATTGGTCCTTCATCGCCGCCAGCCGCCGGGCTGTGCCGATCCAGCTCGCCATGTGCGTGTCGTGCCCGCAGGCATGCATTACCGGCGTCTCGGTTCCGTCGGGAAGCTTGCCGACCGCCTTGGAAGCGAAGGCAAGGCCGGTCTGCTCCTTGACCGGAAGCGCGTCCATGTCGGCCCGGATCATCAACACCGGCCCGGGGCCGTTCTCCATCACTGCGACAACGCCGGTCTGGCCGACCTTCATGGTGACCTGGAAGCCGAGCTTGCGCATCTGCTCGGCCAGCTTGGACGGCGTGCTCACTTCCTGCATCGACAGCTCAGGGTTGGCATGCAGGTCGCGGTACAGCGCCATCAACTGCGGCATGTCGGCGGCTACGCCCTCGGCAATCGTCGCTGCAGGGACGCTGGTCGATGCCATCAGCACCGAAACGGCAAGGGCAAGCTTCAGTTTCATTTGTCCATCCTACGCTGGAATCAGCTCCATCACGTCGAGCTGCGATTCGAAATGGGGCGACGGCATCACCAGCCGCCAACGGCTCGGCCCGATCCTTTCGACAAGGCCGGCGACGTCGCGCTCCTGGTCGACGCCATAATGCATCGCCCGGGCTTCATCGCCGAGCATCAGGGTGCCGAGGAAAACCTGGCGCAAGCCGTCGCTCGGGAAGATCAGCCCGACCTGCCGCTGCGAGCCGCTCAGCTTGGCGAAGCTTTGCAGCCGGCCATCCTGCTGCACCCGGCAGGAGAAGTGCGGATAAGTGACGAAGCCGAGCATTCCACTCGACTTGGCACCGACCTTGATCGCCCGGCACTTGTACATGCCGTTGGGGATCGGGCCGCCGGCAAGCGCCGCGTCCGGCTGTAGCAGCAAGCCCTCGCGATCGATGTCGGCGGAATGGCCGCTCGCTCGGGCGGAAGCGATCGCCGAGGTGAACGTCTTGCGCCAATCGCGGAGCCGCACCCGGTCGGATTCGGTGGCGACCGCGCGCCAGTCCTGACGCGGCTGGGTGACGACCGCCGTGGGCGGCTGCACCATCGCGCAGGCGCTGACGGCTAAAAGCAAAACGGAAAAGGCGAGCCGCATTGTCCCCAGCCTATGCAGCCGTCCAGCCGCCGTCCATGCTGATGTTGGCGCCGGTGATCGACGCCGCTTCCTCGCGGCACAGGAACAGCGCGAGCGCGGCCACCTCTTCCGGGGCGACGAACCGCTTGGTCGGCTGGGCGGCGAGCAGCACGTCGTTCATCACCTGCTCGCGAGTCAGGCCGCGCGCCTTCATCGTGTCGGGGATCTGGTTCTCGACCAGCGGAGTCCAGACATAGCCCGGTGAAATGCAGTTGGCGGTGATCCCGTCACGCGCCGCCTCCAGCGCGACCGTCTTGGTGAAGCCGGCGACGCCGTGCTTGGCGGCGACATAAGCGGACTTGTTGGGGCTGGCGACCAGGCTGTGGGCGCTGGCGGTGTTGATGATCCGCCCCCAGCCCTTGTCGCGCATCGGCCCCAGCGCGTGGCGGGTGGTGTGGAACACCGCCGACAGGTTGACGGCGATGATCGAGTCCCACTTTTCCGGCGGGAAGCTCTCGACCGGAGCGACATGCTGGACCCCGGCATTGTTCACCAGCACATCCGGTGGCCCGAGCGTGTCGGCACAATGCTCCATCATCCGCTCGATCGCGACCGGGTCCGACAGGTCGGCGCCGTCGTGGATCGCGCCGAGCTCGCGGCACTCGCGCTCGATCTCGTTGGCCGGGCCGAAACCGTTGATCATCAGCCTGGCGCCTTCGGCCGCGAACGCCCGGGCGATCGCCAGCCCGATCCCCGAGGTCGACCCGGTCACCAGCGCAATCTTGCCTTCGAGAATCATTGCTGCATCCTTTGCGGTGCTACTCGCCGCCCGGGACGAGGTTTGCAACCGCCATGCCGCTCGCGCATTGGAGGGGCTTACGAGGAGGGACGCAGGATGGTTCGGCTCGGCGACGACGGCAGCGACCATTTCATCGACCGTACGGGCCACAACGGCTTCGGCGGAGGCGGCGGCAACATGCTCGGCTGCCTGTTGCCGCTGATCGCCAGCCGGTTCGGGATCGGCGGCATCATCGTCCTTTTGATCGGCTATTTCATCCTGACCTCGATCGGCGGCGGCGGGATCCTCCCGAGCGGCTCCGGCCCGTCGCAGCAGGCTCCGTCGGGCCAATCGCGACTGACGGCGGAGGACCGCCGGATCCTGTCGGGCGTCCTGCTATCGACCGAGCAGGTCTGGAGCGAGCTGTTCCGCCGCGCCGGCAAGACCTATCGGCCGGCCGAGATGGTCGCTTATTCGAATGTCGGGCAGTCCGGCTGCGGGGTCGCGCAGGCGGCGATGGGCCCGTTCTATTGCCCGACCGACCACCGCATCTACATCGACCCGGCATTCTTCAACGAGCTCGACCGCCGCTTCGGCGCGCCCGGCGATTTCGCCCAGGCCTATGTCATCGCCCATGAGGTCGGCCACCACATCCAGAACCTCGAAGGGACGCTCGACCGGGCGTCTGCCGCTCAGGCGCGGGCCAGCCGCGCCGAGGGCAACCAGATCCAGGTCGGCATCGAGCTCCAGGCCGATTGCTACGCCGGCGTCTGGGCGGCCAACGCCCGCGACGCCCAGGGCTCGATCCTCGAGCCCGGCGACCTCGAGGAAGGCATGCGGGCGGCCGAGGCGATCGGCGACGACACCTTGCAGCGCCAAAGTCAGGGCCGCGTCGTCCCGGAGAGCTTCACCCACGGGACGGCGGAACAGAGGATGGCGGCGCTCCGGCGCGGCCTGGAAAGCGGCGACCCCGCCGCCTGCAATTTCGTCGGCTAGGCTGGCGGGAAGCTAAGCTCGATGAGGTTCAAGTCCGGGTCGCGCACGTAAAAGGACAGGCTTCGGCCGAGCGCGCCGATATTCTCGCCTTCTTCTTCGATGGCGATGCCGTGGCTGGCGAGATGCCGCCGAACCGCCTCCCGGTCGGCCTTCCCCAGCGCCAAGGCGACATGGTCGACATTGCGCCCTCCTGCGACCGCCGGCCGCGCCCATTCCCCTTCTGGCCGGTCGATGTCGACCAGGTCGATCAACGCCTCGCCCGCCCGCAATTGCCGCATCGCATATTCGGGCAGGTCATTGTCCACCGCGCAGTTTAGTACCTGCGTGTAGAAGTCGGTCGCCCGCTCCATTCCTTCGACAAGCAGGACGACATGGTCGATTCCGCGGATTGGGATGGGATTGCTCATAATTTCACCAGCATCTTACCGGTGTTGGCGCCTTTGAACAGGCCGAGGAAGGCTTCCGGCGCCCGCTCAAGACCTTCGAATACCGTCTCGGCCGGCTTCACTTTGCCGCTCGCCACCCATTCGCTCATGTCGCGGTAGAATTCGTCGAGCCTCGAGACATAATCGCCGTAGAGGAAGCCGCGCATGGTGATCCGCATCGCGATCACCCGGATGATGTAGCGGAAAGCCATCGGCTCGCGGCTGTTGTAACCGGCGATCATGCCGCACAAAGCGAACCGGGCGTGAAGCCGGGCGCGGGCGAAGGCGGCGTCGAGATGGTCGCCGCCGACATTGTCGAAATAAACGTCGATCCCGTCCGGAGCGGCTTCGCGAAGGCCTTTGAGCACGGGGCCGGCCGTATAATCGACCGCCGCATCGGCGCCGAGCGAGCGGACGAAGTCGCATTTCGCCTTGCCGCCGGCCGAGCCGATCACCGTCATGCCCTTGGCCTTGGCGATCTGGACGACGACCGAGCCGACCGCCCCGGCGGCGGCCGAGACGAAGACGATGTCGCCCTCCTTCGCCGCCGCCGCGTCGAGCAAGCCGAAGTAAGCGGTCGCGCCGGGCATCCCGAGATGGCTGAGGAACGCCTGCGGCTCGACGCCGAGGTCCGGCAGTTTATGGATCCCCTTCACGGGAATGACCGCTTCGTCGCGCCAGCCGGCCATGTGGACCACCAGGTCGCCCGGAGCGAAGCCTTCGGCCTTCGACTCGACCACCTCGCCGACCGCCCCGCCCTCCATGGGCGCGTCGATCTGGAACGGCGGGATGTACGACTTCGACTCGTTCATCCGGCCGCGCATGTATGGGTCGACCGACAGCCACAGGTTGCGAACGTGGACTTGTCCGTCCTCGAGCCTGGGCAGCGCGAAGTCCTTGAGCGCGAAATTATCGTCCGTCGGAAGCCCGTCAGGGCGGCTCATCAAATGCCAGGCGCGGGCCATTCGTCTCTCCAGCTCTTATTCCGGCGGCGCGGTCTGCACCGGCCGCGGGTGCGGGTTGCGTTCGTAGAATGTCGTCACATGGTCCCAGGCTTCCTGCGCGTCCTCGCTCCAGTGGATGAGGTCGAGGTCGTGGGGAGCGATGACGCCTTCCTCCGCGAGCGCCTCGAAATTGACCACCCGGTTCCAGAAATCGCGGCCGAACAAAAGGATCGGCAGCGGCCGCACCTTGCCGGTCTGGATCAGGGTCAGAAGCTCGAAGAATTCGTCGAACGTGCCGAACCCGCCGGGGAACACCGCGACCGCTCGGGCCCGCAGCAGGAAGTGCATCTTGCGAAGCGCGAAATAGTGGAACTGGAAGCTCAGCTCGGGAGTGACGTAGGTGTTGGGAAGCTGCTCGTGCGGCAGGACGATGTTGAGTCCGATGGTGTCCCGGCCCTCATCGCGCGCGCCTCGGTTGGCGCCCTCCATGATCGACGGGCCGCCGCCCGAGCAGACGACGAAATGGCGCATCCCGTCCGCGTCGGGCGCGCAGCGGCTGGCAAGCCGCGCCAGCTCGCGGGCGACGTCGTAATAGTGCGACTTGGCCTTCAGCCGTTCAGCGACCAGCCGCTGCTCGTCGTTGGTCGCCGCCTCGATCAGGGCGTCGGCCATGTCCGGCGCGGGAATCCTGGCCGAACCGTAAAACACCATCGTCGAGCCAACCCTGGCTTCGTTGAGAAGCAGCTCGGGCTTCAGCAGTTCGAGCTGGAATCGGACCGGGCGAAGATCCTCGCGAAGCAGGAAGTCCAAGTCCTGGAAGGCGAGCTTGTACGCCTCGCTTTCGGTCTGCGGGATCGACGGGACATGCTCGGCGGCGCGCGCGTCGATCTTGGAGCTCGGGAAGATCCGTTTGGGCGGAATCGCGTCGGCCATCGGGCTGAGCCTCTAGCCGAGCCGGATTACAAGCCCAAGTGGGTCAGTAAATCCGCGCCTTGGGCTTGATGTATTCGACGTCGTCGGTGAGCGTGAACTGGTGCACCGGACGGTAGTCGATCCTGACCTCGCCGCCCTTGCCGCCCCAGCCGTCGAACCAGGCGACGGTATGCTTCATCCAGTTCTTGTCGTCGCGCTTGGGATAATCCTCGTGCATGTGGGCGCCGCGGCTCTCCTTGCGATTGGCGGCGCAATGCATGGTCACCACCGCCTGGGCCATGAGATTGTCGAGCTCGAGAGTCTCGACCAGGTCGCTGTTCCAGATCAGGCTTCGGTCGGTGACCGAAATGTCGGTCATCTTGCGATAGTCGGCATCGATCTTGGTGACCCCCTCGGCCAGCGTGCGCTCGGTTCGGAACACCGAGCAATCGGCCTGCATCGTCCGCTGCATCTGCTCGCGCAATTGCGCGGTCGGGCTGCCGCCCTCGGCATGGCGGAAATGGTCGAGGCGGGCGAGCGCCAGCTCCGCCGAATCCTTCGGCAACGGCTCCTGCTGCGCCTGCGGCTTGAGCGTCTCGCCGAGCCGAATACCCGCCGCGCGGCCGAACACGACCAGGTCGGTAAGGCTGTTGGACCCAAGCCGGTTGGCGCCGTGGACCGAAACGCACGCACCCTCGCCGACCGCGAACAGCCCGGGCACGACCGCATCGGGATCACCATCGCGGATGGTGACGACCTCGCCGTGATAATTGGTCGGGATTCCGCCCATGGAGTAATGGACGGTAGGAACAACCGGCACCGGCTGGCGGGTCAGATCCACCCCGGTGAAGGTCATCGCCGTCTCGGTGATTCCAGGAAGCCGTTCGGCCAGGACCTTCGGATCGATATGGTCGAGATGGAGCCAGATGTGATCCTTGTGCTCGCCGACCCCGCGGCCTTCGCGGATCTCCATCATCATCGAGCGCGAGACGACGTCGCGGCTGGCGAGGTCCTTGGCGCTCGGGGCGTAGCGCTCCATGAAACGCTCGCCCTCGGAATTGGTCAGATAGCCGCCTTCGCCTCGGGCGCCCTCGGTGATCAGCACGCCGACGCCGTAGAGGCCGGTCGGGTGGAACTGGACGAACTCCATGTCCTGCAGCGGCAGGCCGGCGCGAAGCACCATGCCATTGCCGTCGCCGGTTTGGGTGTGGGCGCCGGTCGCCGAGAAGAAGATCCGGCCGTAGCCGCCGGTTGCCAGCACCACCGCCTGGGCGCGGAAGCGATGGATCGAGCCGTCGTCCATCGACAGCGCGACGACCCCGCGGCAGGCGCCGTCCTCCATGATCAGGTCGAGCGCGAAATATTCGATGAAGAAGTCGGCATCGTGCTTCAGGCTCTGCGAATAGAGCGTGTGCAGCATCGCATGGCCGGTCCGGTCGGCGGCGGCGGCGGTGCGTTGCGCGGCCGGCCCCTCGCCCATGTTCTGGGTCATCCCGCCAAATGCGCGCTGGTAGATCTTGCCGTCTTCGGTGCGGCTGAACGGCATGCCCATATGCTCGAGCTCGACCACCGCCGCCGGCGCTTCGCGGGTGAGATACTCGATCGCGTCCTGGTCGCCGAGCCAGTCGGAACCCTTGACGGTGTCGTACATGTGCCAGGTCCAATGGTCCGGCCCCATGTTGCCGAGCGCCGCGGCGATCCCGCCCTGCGCTGCGACGGTGTGGCTGCGGGTCGGGAACACCTTGGTTACGCAGGCGGTCTTCAGCCCGTGCTCGGCGGCGCCCATCGTTGCCCGGAGCCCCGCCCCGCCGGCGCCGACGACGACCACGTCATAGGTATGATCGATGATCTTGTAAGCGCTCACGCGGCCGCTCCGAACGCGATCCGGCCGAGCGCGAATAGAGCCAGCGAAGCGCCGGCGACGGCCAGGAACAGGAGCGCAGTGTTGATCGCCCAGCGGTTGCCATCGTCGAGCACATAATCGTCGACGATCACCTTCATCCCGTCGAGGCCATGGCGGAAGGCGGTAATCACGAACAAAGCCATCGGTACAGCCGCGGTCGGGTTGCGAAGCCATTCGACGAGCGTCCGCTGGTCGAGGTCCGGGAGGAACAGCAGCGAAGCGACGAACCAGGCGCCGAGCAGCAGCAAAGCGACACTGGTCACACGTTCCGTAAGCCAATGCTCGCCGCCTTCGCGCGCCGAGCCGAGGCCGCGGACCTTGCCCAGCGGGGTTGCGCTGTCGCCGAGGCTCATTTCAGGACTCCCAGCCAATAGGCCCAGAGCAAAGCGGTCGCGAGTACCGAACCGATTATGGTCAGGATCGCGCCCAGCTTGTTCCCGCTAAGCTCGAAGCCCATGCCGGTATCCATGACCAGGTGGCGGATTCCGGCGAAAGCCTTCTGGAAAAACGCCCAGGTGAGACCGACCAGGACAACCAGCCCGGTCCAGTGAGTCGCGGCGCTGGTGAAGCTGGCATAGGCATCCGGCGATCCGGCGGTGGCCATCAGCCACCAGACGAGGATCGGCAACCCGATCAGGGTCAGCCCGGCGCCGGTGATCCGGTGGAGGATCGACACCAGCATGTGCGGCCCCCAACGCCAGATCGTCAGGTGCGGCGACACGGGTCGTTCTCTGACTGCTGCCATTCGGAGGCTTCCTTTCGGGGCTATTCGGCCGGCGGTCGGCCGCAGCCCGCTTAAGACCGCGCCCGCACCCACGCAAGATTGCCGCGCCCTAACCCGCTCTTAACCATTGCCGGCGCAAGAGCGGCGCAACAGGACCTCGATTGCGACGGAGCGACCAGAGATGAAGAGCGACACTGCGCATCTGCAGAAGCTGACCGACGAGCAGGTGAGCGCGCGCCTTGCGGCTTATGGCGACGACGGCCGCTTCGAGCAGGCCATGCACGCCTTGTGGGAGGCCGCCGGCGACCTGATCGCAGACGCCGGTCGCCGCAACGCCGAGGACCAGGACGTCGCTCTCGACGAGGAGCAGTTCACCAAGCCGTTCGACGCCCAGTGGGTTCATCGGGTCGCCCAGCGCGGCGCTGGCATGTACCAGGCGAAGGAAAGCTTCCCGCAGTTCATGGCTGCACGGTCGAAGATGGCTTCCGAAATCATCGAGGCGATCGAAGCCAGGTTCAGCGAGCGGCCGGAAGAGCGGGTCTCCGCGATCTCCACCCTGGTTCGGGTGATGAACGTCAGCAACGACGTGGTTGTTGCCCAGCTCGCGCTGCTCGAAGCCAATCAGGCGGCTGACGCCCGCGGCAAGCAGAGCGAGGAATTCGAGCGCCGGGTCGCCGAGCTGGTCCGTGGCAGCACCGACCAGTCGCGTAGCCTGACCGAACGGACCCGCGCCACCGCCGCATCGGCGCGCGGCATGCTCGGCAAGACCAGCGAAGTCGCCGCCGCAGCCGAACAGTCGGCGGTCGCGATGCGCGAAGCCGCCCAGACTGCCGCCGGGCTGATCCGGGCGATCGAGGACGCCCGCTCCGAGGTTGAGGTCGCGGCCGATGTCGCCACCCGCGCCGGCGGCCAGGCGAGCCAGGCGGTACAGGTCAGCCAGGCGCTGTCGGCCCACGTCGAAGCGATCGAATCGATTCTCAGCCTGATCCGCGACATCGCCGGACAGACCAACCTTCTCGCGCTCAATGCGACCATCGAAGCAGCCCGTGCCGGCGATGCCGGCCGCGGTTTCGCGGTCGTCGCCCAGGAAGTGAAGAGCCTTGCCTCCCAGACGGCGCGGGCGACCGACGACATCACCGCCAAGATCACCGCCATCCAGCAGGCGACCAAACAGACGGTCGATGCCAACGGCTCGATCCAGACGACGGTCGAGGAGGTTCAGACCTCGGCCGACCGGATCCGCCAGGCGATGGAGCTTCAGGCGCAGACGGTGACGATGATCACCGCCGCCGTCGACGAGACCGCGCTTGCCGCCGACTCGATGAGCTCGACGATCGCCGCGATCCGCTCGGACACCGAAAATGTCGCCAAGGACATCGACGAGGTCGAGCAGGGCTTCGGCCGCTTCTCCGACCAGATCTCCGACTTCAAGTCGACGACCAAGGAATTCGTCGCCGGCATCGCCGCTTAATCGTCATTCCCGCGAAAGCGGGAACCCAGGCCTTTGTTTCGCTAGGTCCCCGCTTTCGCGGGGATGACGAAGGTCGGGTGGTTCGCTAACCCGACCCTCATGAACATTCTTGTCACCGGCGCTAGCCGCGGCATCGGCGCGGCGACCCTCGAGCTGCTCAAATCGACCGGCCACCGGGTCGTTGGCCATTCGACGAAGGGCAGCGAAGCCCTGATCGCAGGCGACCTGATGGATCCCGCAGTGCCGCGCTTGATCTGGGAGTCCGCGCTAGATCGGCTCGATGGCCGCATCGACGCACTGGTTAATAACGCCGGAATTTATGAAGCCATTTCTCTCGATGCCACGGATCGGGATTGGCGAACGGCCTGGTACGTCACGCTGATGATCAACCTGCAGGCCCCAGCTGACTTCAGCCGGCTCGCAGTCAAACACTTCCAAGAAAACGGCGGCGGGCGAATTGTCAACGTCGCCAGCCGCGCCGCCTGGCGCGGGGACAGCGCCCAGCACTGGCATTATGCCGCGTCGAAGGGGGCGATCGTGGCGATGACCAAGACCATCGCCCGCGCTTATGCGGCCGACGGCATTTACGCGTTCGCCGTGTCGCCGGGCTTCACCGTCTCGGAAATGACCGAGGACTATCTCGCCGGCCGCGGCGGAGCGAAGATCGTCGCCGACATTCCGCTCGGCCGGGTTGCGACCACCGACGAGGTGGCCGAGACGATCCGCTGGCTCGCGATCGACGCACCGCCGTCCGCGACCGGCACCAACATCGACGTCAACGGTGCCAGCTATGTTCGCTAGTTTCGTGGCGGCAACGGCCCTCGCGCTCGCCGCCCTTCAGCAGATCATCATCCCGATCCAGAAGACACCGCGGCAGATCGACCGGCCGGTTGCGGCGATCAAGACCGCCGGGCCCGCGTTCGCCGCGGCCTGCAAGGATTGGGACGAGTGGAATGCGCCGGCGCCGCCGGTGCGGATCCATGCCAACACCTACCTGGTCGGGACCTGCGGCATTGCGGCCATCCTGATTACCGGCACCGACGGGCATATCCTGATCGATTCCGGAACCGAGCTCGGCGCCGACCTGATCGCCGCCAACATTGAGCGCCTCGGCTTCAAGCTTCGGGACGTGAAGGTGCTGCTGCACAGCCACGAGCACCTCGACCATGTCGGCGGGATGGCGCGGCTACAGAACGTGACCGGCGCCCAGCTCGTCGCCTCGGGCCCGGCCGCCGCGGTGTTCGCAACCGGTCGTGCCGGCCGCGACGATCCCCAGGCCGGGATGCACAAGCCGTTTCCAACCGCAAGCGTCGGCAGGGTGATCGCCGACGGCGAGACCGTTCGGCTCGGCAATTTGATGCTGACCGCGGTGGCGACTCCCGGCCACACGCCCGGAGCGCTGAGCTGGCACTGGGGCAGCTGCGACGGCGGCGTGTGCCGCCGGATCGTCTATGCC
>CBIHLI010000003.1:0-21230 GCA_966210575.1 uncultured Sphingomonas sp. | reverse complement strand
CTGAAGCGCCAGCCGTACCGTTCGGCGGAAATCACCCGCAAGGTCGATCGCTGCATCAAGACCTTCACGGCGCAGGCGTTTGCCGAGCGGCCAGACGCCTGTGAATCCGCGGACCCAATCTTCATCGTCGGATTGCCCCGCGCCGGTTCGACCCTGGTCGAACAGATCCTGAGCTCGCACAGCCTGGTCGAAGGCACGTCCGAGCTTCCCGACATTCCGGCGCTGGCGCGCAAGGTTGGCGACTATCCCGAGCGGATACTGGCGCTGAGCGAGGACGAACGGCGCGAACTTGGCCGCGAATATCTCAAGCGCACCGGGGTCCAGCGCCGCACCGACCGGCCGTTCTTCATCGACAAGCTGCCCAACAACTGGCTGTTCGTGCCGTTCATCAAGCTGATCCTTCCCAATGCCAGGATCATCGACGCCCGGCGCCACCCCTTGTCCTGCTGCTTTTCGAATTTCCGCCAGCATTTCGCCCGGGGGCAGGCGTTTACCTACGACCTTGCCGACCTCGGCCGCTACTATGCAGATTACGTCCGGCTGATGGCGCACGTCGATGCCGTGCTTCCCGGAGCGGTGCACCGGGTCGCCTACGAGCGGATGGTGGACGACACCGAGACCGAGATTCGCAAATTGCTCGACCATATCGGTCTTCCGTTCGAGCCGGAGTGCCTCGAATTCTGGCAAACCGAGCGGGCGGTCCGAACGGCAAGCTCGGAACAGGTGCGCAAGCCGATCTACAAGGCCGCGACGGAGGAGTGGAAGGCCTATGAGCGGCATCTCGGCCCGCTCAAGGACGCACTCGGGCCGGCGCTGGAAAACTACGTCTGAGCGGGTGCCCCTTTTGCAACGCTGAAAGGGCAATCGTCGGCGTTCGTTACGGACCTTGATTGACAAGCCGCCATCGCTCTGTCGCTATGGCGTCACACTGGCGAATGGGGGCATTCCATGACTAACCGGACTTTGCGCGCCGTGGCGCTCGGACTTCTCGCTTCGACAGCGTTCGCTGGTTCGGCGTTCGCCCAGGATGCTCCGCCGCCGACGACCGGCGACTCGCCGGCGCCGGCGACCAATGCCACCGACGTGACGGCGCCGCCGCCGCAAGTTCAGCAGGCGCAAGACGGAGTCACACAGGACAGCACCGAAATCGTCGTCACCGCGCAGAAGCGCGAGGAGAACCTCCAGGACGTGGCGCTCAGCATCCAGGCGATCGGCGCTCGCCGACTCGACCAGCTCAACATTTCCGACTTCACCGATTTCGCCAAGCAGCTGCCGTCGGTCAGCTTCAACACGTCGCAATCCGGCGGCCTGGTGATCTACATGCGCGGAGTCGCCACCGGCGGCGACGGCAACCACTCGGGCTCGCTGCCTTCGGTCGGCGTCTATCTCGACGAGCAGCCGGTCACCACGATCGGCGGGGCGCTCGACGTCCATATCTACGACATCGCCCGGATCGAGAGCCTCGCCGGGCCGCAGGGCACGCTCTACGGCGCGTCGAGCCAGGCGGGCACGATCCGGATCATCACCAACAAGCCGGACACCACCGCGCTCTACGGCCGGATCGACGGCGAGCTGAACACGGTCGCTCACGGCGGCATGGGCGGCGCCATCGAAGGCATGATCAACGTGCCGGTGGGCGACAATGTCGCGTTCCGCGGAGTCGCTTTCTATCGCCGCGACGCTGGCTTCATCGACAATGTTCCTGGCTCGATCACCTTTTGCGGCGACCCGGTCGTCGATCCGGTCAGCGGCGACACCGTCGGCTGCGTCCACAATGGCTTCAGCGTCAACAACGCCGCTCTGGTCGACGACAACATCAATACCCGCAAGACCTACGGCGGGCGGGCGGCGCTCAAGGTCGACCTCAACGAGAACTGGACCGTCACCCCGACGATCATGCACCAATATTCGAGCCTCGATGGCTTCTACGCCTACGACCCGACGCTCGGCGACCTCAACGTCCAGCGATTCAAGGACGAATATGCCAAGGACCAGTTCACCCAGGCGGCGCTGACGATCGAAGGCAAGATCGCCAACTTCGACCTGACCTACGCCGGCGCCTATCTCGACCGGCCGACCGAAGGCTTGGCGGACTACGTCGAGTACACAGAGGCGTACGACAATTATTACGAGAGCTATGGCGGCCTCGCCAACTACTTCTATTTCCAGGATTCCGCCGGCAACACGATCAACCCGCACCAGTACATTTACGGCGAAGAGCATTTCAAGAAGATGAGCCACGAGCTGCGGATCGCGACTCCGCAGGAGTGGCGGTTCCGGGCCCTGGTCGGCGCTTTCTACCAGCAGTCGAAGAACCACATCTATCAGGATTATCGGGTCGACGGCCTTGGGCCGCAGGTCTCGGTGAACGGTTGGCCGGGAACCGTCTGGCTGACGCTCCAGGACCGCAAGGACAAGGACTGGGCGTTGTTCGGGGAAGCTGAATTCGACATCACCCCGCAAGTCACGCTGATCGCTGGCGGGCGAGTGTTCAAATATGAAAACAGCCTGTTCGGCTTCGCCGGCTTCGGCAAGAACCCGGCCTTCACCGAAGACAATGGCTTCCCGCCGCCGCCCAACGCGGCCGGCGGCAGCTCGGGTGTCAGGCGCTGCCTGACCGTCAACGGCCTGCAGCTGATCGACGACGAGGATTCGCCGCTCGCGTCGGGCGGGGTCGAAGGCACGCCGTGCACCAACGTCGGCAACGTCGTTAACGGCGAGGCCGTTCCGCGGGTCAGCAAGGGAGACGGCTTCACCCACCGGCTGAGCGCCCGCTACAAGCCGAATGACGATTTGATGTTTTATGCGACCTGGTCGCGTGGCTTCCGGCCTGGCGGCATCAACCGCCAGCCGAATGCGCCGGCCTATGACCCGGATTATCTCACCAATTACGAAATCGGTTGGAAGACCTCGTTCGGTCCGCTGACCTGGAACGGCGCGATCTTTCACCAGGTGTGGAAGAAGTTCCAGTTCAGCTTCCTTGGCGAGAACAGCCTGACAGTGATCCAGAACGGCCGCGATGCCGAGATCAACGGTGTCGAGACCGACCTGTCCTACGTCGCCGGCGGGCTGACCACGAATGTGTCGGCCGCATATACCGACGCCAAGACCAAGGGGAACATCTGCAACTTCGCGTTAGGGAACGAGCAATGTAACGGGCTCGACGACCAGGGTGATCCGGACTTCATCGTTACTCCTTCCGGCACACGCCTGCCCATCACTCCGAAATTCAAGGTTGCCGCCAACGCGCGCTACGCCTGGCCGATCGGGCCGGGCAGGGCGCACGTACAGGGGACGGTCACCCACCGAAGCTCGGCGCCCACCGACCTCCGCCAGGACATCGGCGGCGGCCTGAACCCCAACGACTTCCTCGGTCGAATCCGCTCCTCGACGCTGGTCGACACGTTCATCGGCTACACCTGGGGCAATTACAGCGCCGAGCTGTTCGCGACCAACCTGTTCGACGAGCGCAATGACCTCGTCCGCTTCGTTGCCTGCAGCATCTGCACACAGACCAAGATCACTCCGGGGCGGCCGCGAACCTTCGGGATCCGGCTCGGCACCAGGTTCTAGAGTCACCAACGGGGGAAGATAATATGGGCAACAAGCCTTTCACTTTCATCGCCGCGATCATCTTCGGGATCATGTGCCTGGCGCACATCCTGCGCCTGTTCGTGAAATTCCAGGTGTTGGTCGGAAACCACGAGCTGCCGATGTGGGGAAGCATCGTCGCGATCGGAATCACCGGGTTGCTGTCGTGGGGGCTGTTCAAGGAAGCCCGGCGCTAGCGCTCACACGTTGAAGCGGAACAGCAGGACGTCGCCGTCCTTGACCACATACTCCTTGCCTTCGCTTCGCATCTTTCCGGAATCACGGGCGCCGGCCTCGCCGTCGCAGGCGATGAAGTCGTCATAGGCGATGGTCTCGGCGCGGATGAAGCCGCGCTCGAAGTCGGTGTGGATCTCGCCGGCCGCCTCGGGCGCCTTGGCGCCCTCGCGCACCGTCCAGGCGCGCGCTTCCTTCGGCCCGACCGTGTAAAAGGTGATCAGGCCGAGCAGCGCGTAAGCGGCGTGGATCATCCGGTTGAGGCCGGTTTCCTCGAGCCCGAGGTCGGCGAGAAAAACCTGGCGCTCGTCTTCGGGGAGGGTTGCGATCTCCGCCTCGATCGCCGCCGAGATGACCACCGAGCCGGCGCCTTCCGCCTTGGCTTTGTCCGCGACCCGATCGGATAAAGCATTGCCCCTGGCGGCATCGGCTTCGTCGACGTTGCAGACGTAGAGCACCGGCTTGGCGGTCAGCAGCTGCGCCCGCAGAAGCGCCTTTTCCTCTTCCGCGTCCTTGGGCCGGGTCAGGCGCGCCGGCTTCGACGCCTTGAGCAGGTCGAGCGCCTGGCCGAGCACAGACGCCTCCACCCTGGCTTCCTTGTCACCCTGCTGCGCCTTCTTGACCATGTTGGGAACGCGGCGCTCGAGCGATTCGAGGTCGGCGAGCATCAGCTCGGTCTCGACCGTCTCGGCGTCGGCGATCGGATCGATCCGGCCTTCGACATGGGTGATGTCGCCGCCTTCGAAGCAGCGCAGGACATGGACGATGGCATCGACCTCGCGGATGTTGGCAAGGAACTGGTTGCCGAGACCCTCGCCCTTACTGGCGCCGCGGACCAGGCCGGCGATGTCGACGAACTCGATCTGGGTCTCGATTTCCTGCGCGGACTTGGCGACGGCGCGGAGCCGATCGAGGCGCGGATCGGGGACCGCGACCCGGCCGACGTTCGGCTCGATTGTGCAAAACGGATAGTTCGCCGCCTGCGCCGCGGCGGTTTCTGTCAGCGCATTGAAAAGCGTCGATTTGCCGACGTTCGGCAGGCCGACAATGCCGCAGCGAAAGCCCATTGGTTATCCTGAAAGCTCGGGGAACGCGCCGCCCTTAGCCGCAGCCCCCGCCAAGGGGAAGCGCAACCTCCACCGCGCATCGCCGTTAACCGGCCATGGCGAAAGCCGCGAAGTCCAAGCCGATCGTCCTGATCACCGGCGCGGCCGGCAATATCGGCCGGTCGCTGGCGCGAGCGTTGGCCAGCGACTATCGCGTGGTCGGGATCGACCGGCCTGGGCGCAAGGCCGACTTCCCACTGATCCATGCCGATCTGTCAAAGGACAAATCGGTAGCGGCGGCGTTCGCCAGATTCCGCAAAAAGTTCGGCGCTAAGATCGCCAGCGTCGTCCATCTCGCCGCCTATTTCGACTTCAGCGGCGAGGAGAACCCGCTTTACCAATCGATCAACGTCGAGGGCACTCGGCGACTGCTCAAGGCGCTGCAGGCGTTCGAGGTCGAGCAACTGGTCTATTCGGGAACAATGCTGGTGCATGCGCCCGGCAAGCCCGGCGAGCGGATTGACGAGAGCCAGCCAATCGCGCCCAAATGGGCCTATCCCAAGTCCAAGGCGGCGGCGGAAGAAGTGATCCGTGCCGAGCATGGCAAAATACCCTACGTGCTTCTGCACATCGCCGGCCTCTACGACGACGAAACCGCCGTGCCGACACTCGCCAACCAGATCGCTCGGATCTACGAGCTCGACCTCGAGAGCTACTTTTACCCGGGCTCGACTCGCGCCGGCCAGGCAATGGTCCATCGCGACGACTTGCTCGACGCGTTCAAGCGAACGATCGATCGACGGGACAAGATTCCTTCGGGCACGGTGATCCTGATCGGCGAGGAAGAGGCGCCCAGCTACGACGCTTTGCAGGACGAGATCGGCTATCTGATCCACGGTTCCGAACGATGGCCGACGCTTCGCCTGCCGAAGCCGGTCGCGGCGGCCGGAGCCTGGGTGCTGGAAAAGGCCGAGCCGATCGTGCCGGACGCGCTCGACCAGGGCGAGGAGCCGTTCGTCAAGCCGTTCATGGTTCGCATGGCGGACGACCATTACGAGCTCGACATCAGCCGCGCGCGCCAATTGCTCGGCTGGGAGCCGAAGCACCGGATCAAGGACGAGCTGCCGAAAATCATCGCGGCGCTGAAGCGCGACCCCAAGGGCTGGTACGAGAAGAACGGACTGACTCCGCCGGCGACCATCACCGAGGCGGCCGAGGAAGGAGTCAATCCGGAGCGGGTCCGAGCCGAGCATGAGGCGATGCTGGTCGACGAGCACAGCCGGTTCCGCTGGGCCCATTTCGCCAACATTTTCCTTGGCCTGTGGCTGGTCGCGCAGCCGCCCTTGATCCAGGTCGAGGAGCCGCCTCTGGCGTGGAGCGAGGTCGGGCTCGGGCTGGCGACGATCCTGTTCGCGTCGCTGTCGCTGTCGTGGCGGCTCGGCTGGGCGCGCTGGCTGACGGCCGGCGTCGGCGCGTTGGTTATGGCCGTCCCGTTCCTGTTCTGGACCGCGAACGGCGCGGCTTATCTGTCCGATACGCTGGTCGGCGGGCTGATCTTCGCCTTCGCGGTCGGTTCGCGGCCGGAGGTCGGGCCGACGCCATTGGCCGCGACGACCGGTCCGTACACGCCGCCGGGCTGGAGCTATAACCCATCGACCTGGTCGCAGCGATTGCCGATCATCCTGCTCGCCGTTGTCGGCCTCGAGATCGCGCGCTATCTCGCCGCCTACCAGCTCGGTCATGTCGACGGCGTCTGGGAGCCGTTCTTCCAGGGCTCGGTCGCCGATCCGCGCAACGGCACCGAGGAAATCATCACCTCATATGTCGCCGAGGCCTGGCCGGTCTCCGACGCGGCAGTCGGCGGCTATACTTATGCGTTGGAGATCCTGACCGGGATCGTCGGCAGCCAGGCGCGCTGGCGGACCATGCCGTGGCTGGTGGTGCTGTTCGGGCTGATGATCGCCCCGCTCGGCGTCGTCTCGATCTGCTTTATCATCATCCAGCCGATCCTGCTCGGCACCTGGAGCACTTTGGCGCTGCTCGGGGCGGCGGCGATGCTGATCCAGATTCCCTACTCGCTCGACGAGCTGCTGGCGAGCGTCCAGTTCATTCGGCGGCGGGTGAGGACTGGGCGGAACTGGCTGCGGGTCCTGCTGTTCGGCGACACCGACAAGGGCGGCCCTGAGCGGCCGGCCGACGAATTCGCCGACGGACCAGTAGCGTTTCTTACCGACATGTGGAGCGGCGGGGTCAACCTCACGTGGAACCTCGCGCTCGCGACGGTGATCGGAGTGTGGCTGATGTTCACCCGTCTGACGCTCGGCGCCGACGGCGGCATGGCCAATGCCGACCATCTCATCGGAGCGTTGTCGCTGACGGTGATCTCGCTCGCCGCCGCCGAAGTCGCGCGGCCGCTGCGCTATCTCCTGGTTCCGCTCGGGGCAGCCCTGTTCGTGACGCCGTTCCTATACGAGGCGAGCACCGTCCAGCTGGCCGCCAGCTTCGCCGCCGGAGCGGCGCTGATCGCGCTCAGCATCCGCCGTGGTCCAATCCGCTGCCGCTACGGAAGGTGGCAACGCTGGATTCGCTAGCTTCCACTCCCTAGCTGCGGCTGATGGCAGACCTCTCGCAATTCCCCATCACCCGCCGCTGGCCGCCCAAGCACCCCGACCGGCTGCAGCTTTATTCGATCAATTCGCCCAACGGCGTCAAAGTGTCGATCATGCTCGAGGAAACCGGCCTGCCGTACGAGCCGCACCTGGTCGACATCGATGCCAACGAAAGCTGGACCGCCGAATTCCTGTCGCTGAACCCGAACGGCAAGATTCCGGCGATCATCGACCCGGACGGTCCCGACGGGCGGCCGCTGGGGCTGGCCGAGTCCGGTGCGATCCTGCTCTATCTCGCCGACAAGACGGGCATGCTGCTGCCGGGCGGCGGCCAGCGCTATGAGACGATCCAGTGGGTGATGTGGCAGATGAGCCATGTCGGGCCGATGTTCGGGCAGGTCGGCTTCTTCCATAAGTTCAGCGGGCGGCACTGGGAGGACAAGCGGCCGCTGCAGCGCTTCGTCGAAGAGTCGAAGCGGCTGCTGCAAATACTCGACGACCGGCTCGCTGGCCGCGACTGGATCATGGGCGACTATTCGATCGCCGACATCGCCACCGGCGGCTGGGTCCGCAACCTGATCGACTTTTACGATGCGGCGGAGCTCGTCGAGTTCGACCGGTTCGATAATGTCGCCGCGTGGCTAGACCGCTGGATCGACCGGCCGGCGGTCCGGCGCGGGCTGAAGATTCCATCGAAGCCACCGAACTGATGATCAGGATCTGCTGCCGAGCGGCTAGGCCGCTTCAGCGGATAGAGCATTGTTGATCTCAAACGACGCGAGAAGCTCGCGAAGTCCGGCCTGACGTTCGGCGACGAGGTCGGCGAGCGTATAGCTGTCGAGCACGGCCATGAATGCGGCAAGAGCCTCATGCAAGGCTCCCGTCAGCGAGCAGGCGCGAGCGATGACGCAAGACGCGCAGTCGACCAGCTCGAACCCCCCTTCGGTGTGCCGAACGATTTCGCCGATGCCAATCTGCTCGGCAGGGCGCGCGAGCCGGACGCCGCCGGAGCGACCGCGTACCGCATCGAGATAGCCCTGTTTGCGCAGGTCGTGGACAACCTTCATCAGGTGATTGTGCGAGATTCGATAGGTGCGCGCCATCTCGCCGATCGACGCCAGCCGATCGGGCCGCGCGGCGAGATGCATGAGCACGCGCAACGCATAATCGGAGTAGCGGGTCAGCTTCACCGGCAGCGCCGATTAAGAAAGTTCATGGCCATACATGTATATGTATTGCATGTTTTATCGGATGTGAATAGATGTGCGTCATCTACATGATTTAGCGAGTCGGGTAGGGGTGGCACGATGCGGTACCAGGAACTCAAGAATTCCACGGCTTATGACATTGTCGATCCAGCGAAAGTCGAGGCTGCGGCAGCGGCCGAACGCGCGGGCGAAGCGAGGCCAAAACCGGCATCGGCTGTACCCGATATGCCCGCCGTTGCGGGCATTTTCATGGTCGCGGTCTATGCCGGCCTGATGGGCGCGTTCGCGCTGACGATGGCGGGCGACGGAGCGACCATATTCGCCATTTTTATCGGCGCATTTTACGTCTTCATGTTCGTCTCTGTTCCGGCAGTTTTCCTCGGCGTCGAGCAGGACGGCGCGAGGCGTCCCAGCCTGGCCGAGTTCCTCGAGAAAGGCATCGAGACGGCGACGGGGCCGATTAGCGGAACCGGCGCGCTCGTCCAGATGCTGATCGTTCCTTTCCTGCTCACGCTTGGTGTCATCGCGATGGGCATCACATACCTAGTCAGTTGACAGGACGGACATGCCGGAACAGCAGTTCGCGACAACGATCGACCGTGATGCCGGCCTAGGAGTCGCCGAGCCTCGGCCCCCAAAGCACTGGTGCATAAGCAATCAGGAACAGCAGGAGCGCGCCGCCCCACGCCAGGCCGGCGATTTCGATCCCGAGCCCGTAGTCGACAAATCCCAGCGAGGCGACGACCCGCAGCACCGCGCCGATCGTCACCAAGGCATAAACAACGACAGTCGCCGCGTTCGCTTTCAGCTCGCGCCCGGTGTGGCCGAGGCTTGCCCGCGTCATGACAGCCAGGATCATCGTCGCCATCGCGCCGGCGGTAAGCGCATGGATCGCGGCGCTCCTCGGCACGGCACCGATCAGGTACAGCCCGACCAACGCCAGGCCGATAGGTACCCACGCGTAGCCGATATGCAAAATCAAGACGACCGGATCGCGCCAAGTGCGCGCTCCGCGCCAACGAGCGAGCCGAACCGCCTGCAGGACCGCAGCGGCGATCAACAAGACGCCGATTGGCACACCTGCCGGTCCCGTGATCCAGGCGAGCAAGGCCAGCGCTGTTGCCCCAATGACCATCATGTCAAATCGCGTGGGTTGGGTCGGCAATCGCGCCGTAACCCCCCGCTTTGCCAGCCAATTCCGCATGAACGACGGCACGATCCGGCCGCCGATGAGCGAAATCAGGAGGACCACGATGGCGGTGGCAAACTGCCAACCGAGATCACTCGGAAGAATCCCCGCGATGGAACCATAGTCGAGCGCATCCGCCGTTCCGAACAAGAGGACCATGCCCACGATCGGCAGGTTTCGGTTGTTCGCCTCAAGAACCTCGCGCGCCGCGAGCAGCGCCAGCAGCAGGAAGAAGCCGATGTCGAGCGCCGCGGCTAGCCACAGACCCGATGACGCCGAGAAGAGCAACGACAGCCTCGCCGCTGCCCACAATGCGAACAGGCCGCCAAGCGGCCAGCCGGCAATCGGCAGACGCCCGGTCCAGTTCGGAATGGCAGTTAGCAAGAAGCCGGCGATCACGGCGCCAACGAAGCCGAACAGCATCTCGTGGCGGTGCCACGCCAGCGGATCTACCGCGCTCGGCAGAGTCAATTCGCCGGCGAGCGAACCAATCCAGAGTGCCAGCGCAATGACCGCCCATACCGTGCCTCCGAAGAAGAACGGGCGGAAGCCGCCGCGGAAGAAGGGGTGGGCAGCTGCGTTGCGTCGCCGGCGGAGCGCAAGCATCTCCTCGCCGCGCGTGACCGTGGTCGACTGGTTCTCAGACATCGTCGCGTCCTACCCACTCCTGAAGGCGGTTTGTAGCGTTCATTCGAGCGATAGGCGTAATGTCCGTCCAGCGGGACAAGGCTCCGAACCCGCGCTATGGATCAACGTTACCGGGCCACAACGAAAATTAGGGGGCACTACCAGATGACCAGCACGCGCAAGCTGTGGACGTGGCTAATCATTCTCCTGGTGGTTTCGTTCGGTGTCCTCCTGCTCGTCGGGCGCGACATCAGCTTCAAGATGCCGCCGATGCCCGAACGAGTCGTCGCGGCCAATGGGCAGACGATCTACACCCGCGCCGACATCCAGAAGGGTCGCCAGGTGTGGCAGTCGATGGGCGGCATGCAGCTGGGTTCGATCTGGGGTCACGGCGGTTATGTCGCCCCGGACTGGTCGGCAGACTGGCTACACAAGGAGTCGATCGCGATCCTCGACGGCTGGAGCCGGCGTGAACACGGCGGACTCACTTACGCGCAATTGACACCCGATCAGCAAGGCGAGCTCCAAGGCCGCCTGCGCACAATGATGCGCGCCAATACCTACGACCCGGAGACCCGCACGATCACGGTGCCTGTCGAGCGTGCCCAGGCGATTCTCGCCGTCTCGAGGCATTACGAGAGTCTGTTCGGGAACGACCCGGCAACAGCGACGCTTCGCGAAAATTACGCGATGAAGAATGATACGGTGCCCGACCCGGAGCACCGGCGGGCGCTTTCCGCTTTCTACTGGTGGACGGCGTGGGCAGCCACTACCGAGCGGCCGGGGCGGGAAATCACCTACACCAACAACTGGCCGAGCGAACCGCTGGTCGACAATCGCCCGCCGGCCTCGACATTCATCTGGTCGGCGTTCAGCGTCACCTTCCTGCTCGCCGGAATCGCGCTGCTCGGCCTGCACCATGCGGCCGCGCACGGCGGCCGCCGCGAAGAGCAGAACGAGCTGCCGAAGCGCGATCCGCTTCGCGGAATCACGATCACCCCGTCGATGAAGGCGACAGCGAAATATTTCTGGGTGCTTCTAGCGCTCTTCCTCGTCCAAATCCTGTTCGGCGCCATGAGCGCTCATTACCAGGTCGAGGGCCAGCTTGTGTATGGATACGAGATGGCGGAAATCCTGCCATATTCGATCACCCGAACGTGGCACACGCAGCTGGCCGTGCTGTGGATCGCAACCGCGTGGCTCGGCACCGGCCTCTACATGGCGCCTGCCGTTTCCGGTTACGAGCCGCCGTTCCAGCGGCTTGGAGTCAACGTCCTCTGGGTGTGCCTGCTGATCATCGTCGTTGGATCATTTGCCGGACAGTGGCTTGCGGTGATGCAGACGCTCGGGCTCGAGAACAATTTCTGGTTCGGCCATCAGGGCTGGGAATATGCGGATATGGGCCGCTTCTGGCAGTGGTTCCTGTTCCTCGGTCTGCTCATCTGGCTCGTCCTCGTGGGCCGGGCGCTGTGGCCGGCGCTCAAGGAGAAGAACGAGGCGCGTTCGATTACCGCCTTGTTTTTCCTTTCGGCGGTCGCAATCGGCCTGTTTTATGGGGCCGCGCTGCTGTGGAACGAGCACACGCACATCTCCATCGTCGAATATTGGCGCTGGTGGCTGGTGCACCTGTGGGTGGAAGGCTTCTTCGAGGTGTTCGCCACCTCTGTCATCGCCTTCCTGTTCACGAAGCTGGGCCTGATCCCGGTTAGAATTGCGACCGTTGCCGTGTTGTTCGCAACCATCATCTTCATGGCAGGCGGCGTTCTTGGAACGCTCCACCACCTGTATTTCGCCGGAACTTCGTCGGCGGTCCTGGCGCTAGGGGCCAGCTTCTCAGCGTTGGAGGTAGTGCCGCTCGCCTATATCGGGTTTGAGGCCTACGACCATTGGCGAATGAGCAGCGCAACGCCGTGGATGCAGCGCTACAAATGGCCGGTGATGTTCTTTCTCGCCGTTTCATTCTGGAACCTGGTCGGCGCCGGCCTCTTCGGCTTCCTCATCAACCCGCCGCTGTCGCTCTATTACATGCAAGGACTGAACCTGACTCCGCTGCACGGTCATACTGCGCTATTCGGCGTGTACGGAATGCTCGGGATCGGCCTCGTGCTGTTTTGCCTTCGCGGGATGAGGCCCGATCTCAAGTGGGACGAGCGCGTGCTCCGGATCAGCTTCTGGTGCTTCAACATCGGCCTGGCCATGATGGCGTTGTTCACCTTGCTCCCGCTCGGCACGCTTCAGCTGATGGCGGCGATCAACGAGGGCTATTGGTACGCGCGTTCCGAGCAGTTCATGCAGATGCCGATCGTCGAACTGCTGGTGTGGATGCGGGTGCCGGGAGATACCGTGTTCAGCATTGGGGCGCTGGCGCTCGTCTACTTCGTCGCTCGCCTGTGGATTTGGCCGCGGCGCGAACATGAACTGGCAGGCGGCACCCCCGACCTCGCGCGTCCGCCTTCGGGCGCCGCTGCAGCAGCCGAATAGAGTCGGTGGAAGAGTTCTATTTCGACATCCGCAGCGTTCACATCGGCTCCGCCCTTCTCAGCGGCTCGATCTTCGTCGTGCGGTCGCTGGCTTACAACATCTGGCGTGCGGGTTGGGCGATGGCGTTCACGCTCAGGACCGTCGTCTGGACTGTCGACACGACCCTCCTCACGGCGGCCTTCATGCTGATGACGATCACATCGCAAGTCCCATTCGCTGACGGATGGCTGACGGTGAAGGTGTTGCTTCTCGTCATTTATGTCGCGCTCGCCTGGACCGCGTTCAGGGCGTCATCGAAGACGAAACGTCTAGCGGCTACCGGAGCAGCTGCAACCATATTCGCAATGGTCTATTCGATTGCGCGGGCGCACCATCCGTTGGGGATCTTCGCGTAGCCGAGCGAATGGTACACGATTGGCGGGCGGCGGACGTCGCAGGTCTCTGCAGGAGCTGGGGGATGAAGAGAGTTTTCGCGCCGCGCTGGCCGTCCCGGTGGGCAATCGCCTTGATGCTGGGCTTCGTAGCCGCGCCGGTTTCCAGCGCTTCGGAGTCCAAGAAAGCAAAGCCGGTGACGATCCTCACCGAGCAATCGAACCGCACGGCGACGATTGGAGTCGGCACTCCGATCGAAATCAGACTGCAGTCGCAGCCTGGCACGGGTTTTTCCTGGATCGCGAGCAGGTCGACGGCGGGGCTGAGTCCAATGGAACCCCTTCGCAGTCCCCGCGCCATGCCGGGAAGCGCGCAAATCCAGCGGTTTCGCTTTTCGGCCAAGCGCCGTGGAACGTATCGCCTGACCTTCTCCTATGATCAGCCCTGGCGGGCCGGCATCAAGGGGGCGCGCATCAAGAGCTTTACAATCATCGTGCGTTGATCAGGCGAAGTTGAAGCTGACGCTCAGCCGCTCGCCGCTGCCGCTGCCGGCAAGCACTTCGTGGCGGAGCCAGCTTTCCCACATCAGCAGCAGCCCGGGACTCGGAGGAACGGTGACGAAGGGACGAAGCTCCTCGGGCGCGTCCGGCCGGCGGGGCGGGGCCGCCATCATCAGCGGCAAGCGCGGGTCCTCGAAGCGGATCGCGCCGGAACCGGCCGGGACTTCGACGTAGAGCGTTCCGGACAGGATTGCGTGCGGGTGAATGTGTCCACTGTGATGCCCACTGCTTTTCAACAGATTGACCCACAGGCTGTCGAGTTTCGGTTTGCGCGGAAGGTCGAACGCACATTCGTTCGCGAATTTGGCGGCATGGCGGGTGAGGCCCTTGGCCAGAGCGGCAAAAGCCGGGTCGCGCGTGGTGAGATCGTTTAGGGAAGCGTAGCTGGTATAGCCCGGATAGCGATGCTCCCGGCTCCAGCGACGGCCAGCCTGATCGTCGGCGGCCAGCGATCGGATCGAGTGCGCCAGCCCGTCGAGCAGGTCCGGATCGATCGTTGATTCATAGAGCAGCGTCGGAAACAGGTTGCGGGTCAAGGGCTTTCGCTATTCTTTGTGAAGCCGCGGCTGTAAAGAATCGGCTGGAAAGGGGGAAGGTCGCCGCGCATGTCGGACGTGTTCATATCCTACGCGCGCTCGAATGAAGAGCAGGCAAAGCGGGTCGAACAGGCGCTGCGCGACCATGGCCATGCGGTGTGGCGCGATGCCGAGCTTCCCGCCCACCGTTCGTACGCGGAAGTCATCGAGGAACGGCTGCGGTCGGCCAAGGCCGTCGTCGTGCTGTGGTCGGCAGAAGCGGCCAAATCGCAATGGGTTCGGGCGGAGGCGGACGCCGCACGCGAGCTCGGGACGCTCATCCAGGCAAGGCTCGATGCGACGATGCCGCCGATTCCGTTCAACCAGATCCAGTGCGCCGACCTGATAGACTGGGACAGCGATCCCGATCACTCCGGCTGGCACAAACTAAAGGCCAGCGTTGCCGCGCTTGCCGGGGGACCGGAAGCGTCCGCGCCGTCATCGGCGCTTCGGCGTCAAAAGACATCGGTTTGCGTGCTGCCGTTCCAGAATATGAGCGGCGATCCGGAGCAGGAATATTTCAGCGACGGCATCAGCGAGGACATCACGACCGACCTGTCGCATGTATCGGCGCTCGAGGTGATCGCGCGAAACACCGCTTTCACCTTCAAGAACCAATCGGTCGATGTTTGCGACGTGGCGCGCAAGCTCGGCGTCAGCCACGTGCTTGAAGGCAGCGTTCGCAAGGCGGGCAACAAGGTGCGGATCACGGCGCAGCTGATCGACGGTGGCAGCGGCGGCCATGTCTGGGCCGAGCGCTACGACCGCGACCTCGACGATATCTTTGCAATCCAGGATGAAATCTCAAAGGCGATCGTTGCGGCGCTCAGGGTTAAGCTGCTGCCAGAAGAGAAGGAGGCGATCGGGGATCGCTGCACCTGCAGCGCCGAGGCCTACAATCTCTATCTCATGGCCCGGAACTATTGGGTCACGGGCAATCACGGCGACGCCCGGCGAGAAGAGCGGGTGATGCGGATTTGCAAGCGGGCCGTTGAAATCGACCCGAGTTACGCGCAAGCTTGGGCGCTTCTCGCGATCGCCCAGTCAAGCTTGCGCTACGGTTTCGGGCAGCAAGTGGACGACGGGGTTGCGGCTGCCCACACCGCGCTTTCCCTCGACCCGACCATCGCCGAGGCGCACTGCCCGATGGCGAGGCGGCTCCAGGAGAAGGGCCGCTATGCGGAGGCTGATGCGGAAATCGGAAAGGCTGTCCGGCTCAATCCCGACTCGTGGGAAGTGAACAAGGAAGCGGCTCGGCTGTGCATGCTGCAACGCCGATTTCCAGAGGCGACGCGGCATTACGAAAAAGCGGTCGAGGTCATGGAGCATGACTTTCACGCATGGGCGCTTTTGATCAGCTGTTACCAGGCGGTCGGCAATCCCGAAGGCGTGAAGCATGCTGCACAGATGATGGTGACCCAGGCGGAGAAGGCCGTTGCCGAAGACCCAAGCAACGGATCGGCGCTCGGAATTGGCGCCGGCGGGCTAGCCGCCCTCGGGGAAGTGGATCGCGCCAAGGAATGGATCGAGCGGGCGATGCTGGTCGACCCCGACAACCTCAACATGCGCTACAATTTCGCCTGTGTCCTCGCCGCTCACCTGAATGACAAGGAGGGCGCTCTCAGGCTGCTGGAGAGGAATTTCGCCCAAGCCAAAGGATACCAGATTTTGTTGGCGGAGGCGGATCCGGATTTCGACGATATTCGAGACGACCCGCGCTTTCAGAAGATGCTCGCCGATGCAAAGAAGCGGCTCGAACTCGACGGGGCCGTGCCGCCGCCGCCTACTCCTGCTGCATCCTGAGCGCGACTTCGCTCATGAACCGGGCGTCGTCGCCGTCGGCGAGCCATTGCGCCTCGTCGGCGATGGCGGCGAGCAAGTCCGACAGCGGCTCCATCTCGGCCTTCGAATAATTGCCGAGGACGTGCGGCGTCACCAGATGCTTCTGTCCCGGCCCCGGGTGGCCGATGCCGATCCGGACTCGGCGGAACTCGGAGCCCAGGTGAGCGTCGATCGAGCGCAGGCCGTTGTGGCCGGCCGTCCCCCCGCCGACCTTCACCTTGACCTTCATCGACGCGAGATCGAGCTCATCGTGGAAGACGGTGAGAGAGTCGAGATCGAGCTTGTAGAACCTCAGCGCCTGGGCGACCGCTTCGCCGCTGTCGTTCATGAAAGTCTGCGGCTTCACCAGCAGCACGCGGTTGCGGCCGACGCGCCCTTCCGCAACCAGGCTCCGGAATTTCTTCGTCCAGGGCGAAAAGCCGTCCACTTCGGCGATGGCGTCTGCCGCCATGAAGCCGACATTGTGACGCTGAAGCGCATATCGCGCTCCCGGATTGCCGAGCCCCGCCCAGATCTGCATCGCCGCTCCCTAGCGCGCGCGGCCCACAAAAAGAAACCGCCCGTCCTTTCGAACGAGCGGTTCCCGGTTTTCGGCGCGGCGAAGAATTACTCCTTGTCGCCGCTCTCGCTCTCGCCTTCGGCAGCGCCTTCGCCCTCGGCTTCTTCGCCTTCCTCAAGCGTTGGCACCTCATCGGCAGCAGCCTCGGCAGCCGCGGCAGCTTCGTCCGCTTCCGCCTTCATCGCCGACGGAGCGACGACGGTGGCGACCGTGAAGTCGCGGTCGTCGATCGCCGACTTCGACCCTTCGGGCAGGCTGACCTGCGAGATGTGGATGGCGTCGCCGATATCGAGCCCGGCAAGCGAAATGGTGATCTGGTCGGGGATCCGCGCGGCATCGCAGATCAGCTCGAGATCGTGGCGAACGACGTTGAGAACGCCGCCGCGCTTAAGGCCGGGAGACTCTTCCTCGTCGACGAAGTTGACCGGCACGTTGACGTTGACCTGGGCGTGCTCGCCGATGCGCAGGAAGTCGACGTGGATCGGCCGGCTGGTGACCGGGTGGAACTGCACGTCCTTGGGAAGCGTGCGGTTCGGCTTGCCGCCGACGTCGACCATCACCACCGTGTTCATGAAGTGCCCGTTCGACATCGTCTTGACGAGGAGCTTCTCCTCCAGATGAATCGATAGCGGCTCTTGCTTTTCGCCGTAGATCACGGCGGGTACCCGCCCTTCGCGACGCAGTGCACGAGAGGCTCCCTTGCCAGCTCGTTGGCGCGCTTCAGCGGGCAGCGTCAGCTGTTCGCTCATTCGCTTGTTCTCCAACTAATATTGCCCCGCCACGCCTCCAGGGATGACCATGGCTTGGGGAGGGCGCGCCTATAGGGAAGGGCGCGCTTGTTGGCAAATCTCACTCGACCCGGGCCGAAGCGATGCCGCGCTTCTCCAGCAGCGAGCGGACATTGTCAGGCCCGGAGAGGTGCCCGGCGCCGACGGCAATGAAGACGGTTCCGGGCGAATCCAGCCGGGTGTCGATCCATTCGGCCCAGGTCGCGTTCCGCTTTGTGAACATCAGGTCGTACAGGCCTTTGTCGGCCATCGCCGGATCGTTCATCAGCTCGACCAGCTTGTCGACGTCCCCCGCCGACCAGGCGGCGAGCATGCTGCCGAGCATCTCGTTGGTGTCGCCAAGCGTGTCGAGCGTGTCGCCGAGAAGCTCGATCTGCTGCGCCTCGGGCATCTGGTCGAACAGCTTGAACTGAAACTCAAGCCCCTCGAGCTCGCCGATCGGCATGCCGCTCTTCCGGGCCGCGGCGGTCAGGATTTTCTCGGGCCCGTGCTCGGGATTGAGCCCGATCGACTGGGCTTTCAGGGCGACCACGGTCATGCTTGCGAACCACGGCTCGAAAGGATCGAAGGCTGTGGGGGGAGCGCCGAGGCTCGCAAGCGCCTCCGCCAGCTTCTTCGCATTCGCGGCGGAAAGCTTGCTGGTCAGCGTCTTGCCAGACGAATCGACCGCGAACTTGGCAATCAGCGGCTGAAACGCGGCCGGGTCGTCGGGAAGGTTCGCCTCGAGCACCAGCTCCTTGCTGGCGTCGAACGCCGTGCGCACCTCGTCGTTGAACCAGTCGCGCTTGCCGTCGAGCATGTGGAACGTGCCGAACAGATAGATGGTCGTGTCGTCATCCCTGACGACCCACAGCGCCGGATCGGCGTCGGGGAGCGGTGCCGGAGAAATGGTAACGGGTGACGGGGCCTTTGCCGGTTGCTGCGCGAATGCTGCGCACGGCACGATCGCAAGCCAGGCGCCGAGCAGGAATGTCTTCATTTCTAAAACCTCGTTGCGCCGGGCACACCCGTGGCGTCCCGGCCTTGTTCGATCGAATAGCGGAAAAAACGGTCAGTTGATGCGCGCGGACTTCACCCCAAGCGTCGCCAGCTTGCTCTGAACGCTGTCGGGCCCGCTGAGGTGGCCGGCGCCGACCGCGACGAAAACGGTCCCGGGCTGCTTCATTCGATCGGCGATCCAGTGCGCCCAGCGAGCGTTCCGTTCGACGAACATCTTGTTGTAGGTCTGCGGCGATTGCGCCTGCATCTGGCGGAGCATCGGCGCGAACGTGGCGAGGTCGCCGCGGCTCCACGCGGCCTGAAGCTGGGACAGAACGTCGCCCAACGCCTTGGCGGTGCGCGGGTCCTGGACATCCGGCTGCGGCGAGGCTGGAAGCGAGCTGAACATGTCGAGCTGAAACTCGAAGCTCTCGAGCCCGCCGACCGGCTTGCCGGTCTCATCGGCAAAATCGCGAAGCACGGCGTCGGCGCCATTGTCGGTCGACAGGCCGTTGGCGCGCCCGGCGTTCATCACCTGCTTGGTGGTGGCCAGGAACGACGAGGGAGCGAGCTCGGCGACCCGGCCCGATGCCGGCGATTTCTTGATCGGTGACAGGTTGCCGGCGCCAAGACGGCGCGGAGCGCCGGCCGGCTTGGGAACGAGGGTCTCGAGCACCAACTGGTCGGAGGCGGTAAACGCGGTCCTTACCGACCGGTCATACCAGTTCAGCTTGCCGTCGAGCGCGTGGAAGGTGCCGAACAGATAGATGATGGTGTCGTTGTCGTTGACGACCCACAAGGCGGGGCGGGGCTGGGCTTGCGCCTGCACCGGCGATGCGGTGGGAACCGGCGTCGCCGCCATCGAAGCTCCCAGCAGAATGTTCAAAATTGGCATGCGCCGCCTCCGATCCCAAAAAATCGGTGCGAACGCCCTCCGGTTGCCTGAGTTCGGGACCGCGTCACGGGCGCATTTGCGCCTCGGCGCGGATCACCGCAGCCAGTTCACCGGTGGTTCGTGGCCCCCGCCCGATACCGCAAGGACTATGGTCACCGAGACGTTAACAAATGTCTAGAAAAAAACAAAAAAAGTGAAGATTTCTCGCCGAGCTGCAGCGTTTTAGCGACGGGTGAACGCTATTGGACCCGTCGGATCCGATAGCCCTGCCGTTGAAGCAGCGTCTGGACGGATTCGGGCCCCGCCAGATGGCCGGCTCCGACCGCGACCATGATCGTCCCCGGCGTCGCCAGCCGGCGCTGGATCCAGTTGCTCCAATTGGCGTTTCGTCGCCTCAACAGCGCATCCATCAGCTCGGGCGATGCCGCCAGGCCCTGGTTGAAGGTCCGGGCGATCGCCTCGACATCGCCGCTCGCCCAGCTTTGCAGCATTCCGGAAAAATCGTTGCTCATGGTTTGCGGGTTTTCGATCGCCCCTTCGAGGAGGGCGCGCTGGGCATTTTGCGGCAGCGTGTCGAAAAAGCCGAGCTGCTCGCCATTCGTCTCAAGCTGGCCGACCGGCTTTCCGGCGGCGGCAAAGGCGGTCCGAAGCGTCTGTTCGACGCCATGCTCGCCATGCAGCCCGAGCGACTTGAACTGGACGCCGAGCAGGGTGAAAGCGGCCGCCCAGGTCTCCATCCGATCGAAGACGTGGCGAGGAACGCCGCTGTTGGCGATCGCCGCTTCGAGCAGCGGCCGCTTGGCGGGATGGATCCGGCTGGCGAGCGGCAGCAGGCCGGGAGAGAAGCCGAGCCTGGCCAGCTCGGCGGCGAGGACCCGCGGGTTCTGCTGGTCGACGATCGTCTCGACGTACAGCGTGTCGGAGCTGGCGATCGCCTTTTCCATGGCCCGGGTGCGCCACGGATAATTGGTCGGAAGCAAATGGATCGTCCCGAACAAATAGATTTTGGTGTCGGGGTCGGAGACCTCCCACAGCGCCGGCTTGGCCGCCGCGGCCATCGCCGGCGGAGCGGCAAAGGCGGTCGCGGCCAGACCGAGAAAGGCGAGTGTGCGTCTCAGGAATTTGCGAACCATGTCCCGCCCTTGGCCAGTGAAGGTTGAACGCGGCATGTAGGAACGCGAGGCGAGGGCGTCCACTTGCCCGCTCGAACGGCATGGGCCAAAGCCGCCGAATTCCGACTGCATGGGGCCATTTGTGTCGCTGACGTTCCAGGACCTGATTTTGACGCTGCACCGCTATTGGGGCGCGCAGGGCTGCGTGCTGATGCAGCCGTACGACCTTGAGATGGGGGCCGGCACCTTTCATCCGGCGACCGTGCTTCGGGCGCTCGGTCCGGAGCCGTGGAAGTGCGCGTTCGTCCAGCCGTGCCGGCGGCCGACCGACGGCCGTTATGGCGAGAACCCCAACCGGCTCGGCCATTACTACCAGTATCAGGTGATGCTGAAGCCGAGCCCGCCCGACCTCCAGCAGCTCTATCTCGGCAGCCTCGACGCCATCGGCATCGATCCGCTCAAGCACGACATCCGCTTCGTCGAGGACGATTGGGAGAGCCCGACGCTCGGCGCCTGGGGGCTCGGCTGGTAAGTGTGGTGCGACGGGATGGAGGTGACCCAGTT
>CBIHLI010000002.1:0-22512 GCA_966210575.1 uncultured Sphingomonas sp. | reverse complement strand
GCCGCTGACCGTGCTCGAAGCGGGCATTCTCGTCACCTTTTATGCTTTCATCGGCTTCGAAAACGTCACGGTTCCGGCGGGCGAGACCCGCCGCCCGCAGCGAACCCTTCCGCGAGCCATCTTTGCGACGCTCGCGGCGATGACCCTGCTCTACTTCCTCGTCCAGATCGCTTTCGTCAGCGCCTTGCCGGCGGGCGCCGACGAAGGCGCCCCGCTTATCGACCTGGGAGCATGGATCGCCGGCCCGGCCGGAGTCCTGGTGATCACGCTCACCGCGATCGCGTCCCTCGCCGGCAATTTGCACAGCAACCTCGCTTCGACTCCGCGGCTGACCTACGCGATGGCCACTCGCCGCGATCTGCCGGCATGGTTCGGCCGGATTCATTCGCGGTTCGAGACGCCGGCCAATTCGATCGCGTTCATGGCGGTCCTTGCCGCCGGCCTGGCGCTGAGCGGAAGCTTCGTCGCGCACGCCGCGGTCAGCGTGCTGTCGCGCTTGTTCGTCTATGCGGTAACCATCGCCGCCCTTCCCAAGGCGCCGGAGCCGCCGCGGCTGAGCGCAATCGCCTGGATCAGCGGCGCTGCCGGAGTCGCCGTCTGCGCCTGGGCGGCAACGCAGGCCAGCGCCGAGGCCTGGACCACGCTTGGAGCGCTCGCCGCCGGCGGGGCAGTGCTTTATGCCTTGGCCTCAATCGCGCGAAGGCGGGCCGCATGAGAGCAATGGTTGTCGCAGCTTGTTTCCTGGCCAGCGCGCCGGCCGTCGCCGCGACTCCGGAGGCCGAACGCGCGGCGATCCTCGAGACGATCTTGCGGATGGAGGCGGCGTGGAACCGCGGCGATTTCCCCGGCTACATGGCCGGCTTCAAGAACCCCGAGGTCGTGTTCGTTTCCGGCGGCAAGTTCCAGGACGGCTGGCAAGGCACGCTCGACCATTACATCCGCGATTACGGCGGATCTCCGGAGCGGCGAGGTCAGCTGCGCTTCTCCGAAATGAAGGTCGATATCCTCGCTCCGGATGCTGCGATGCTGATCGGCCGCTATCGGCTGGTCCGCGGCAGCCGGGTCACCGAGGGCGTCAATACCCGCCTGTTTCGCAAGTTCGACGGCCGCTGGCTGATCACGATAAACCACGTCTCGGCCTATGACGTGACGGCTAGTTCGACCGCTCCAGAAGCTCGCTAAGATCGGCCTTCCAGAAGGCGGCCCAGGTGTGCGTTCCGTGCCCGCGGGTCGATTGCGATTCCTGGATCAGCCGGAAGCGGGCGGCCTTCATTCGCTTCATGGCGGCTTCGGGCACGGCGAGATTGCGCGGGTTGATGAAATCGTCGGCCGAATTGACCCACATCACCGGCGCTTCGATTGCCTCCAACTTCGGCCAGGGGTTGTAGTTCCGCGACGATTCGAACTGGTAGATCATGTCGTTCGCATCGAGCCTCGGCAGTGCGCTGGCGACACTTTCCCGGACGAAAGTCGCCGCCTTATCGCGGGTCGGATATTGCTCCTGGAGATGGAGCGGAGCTCCGCCCACCACGAGCAGAAGCGACTGCGCGGTCCGAAGGCCCTGCGCCGGCTGCGCGCCGTACTTGCCATGATTCCACGCCGGGTCGGCCTTGATCCCGTCGATCAGCAACTGCCGCCACATCCGGTTGAGGCCGGCGATCTCGATCGGCTGGCAGGCGAGCGGCATCAGCGCCTTCGCGAAGCCGGGATGGGTCTCACCCCAGACGAACGCGTGCATGCAGCCCATCGAGGTACCGAGGATCAGGCGCAGCTGGTTCACGCCAAGCCCTTCGACAAGCAGGCGGCGCTGGGCCTCGACCATGTCGTCATAATCATATTTCGGGAACGCCATCCGCATTCCGTCCGACGGCTTCGACGACTGGCCATGGCCGATATTGTCGGGAAGTATGATCCAGTAGCGAGTGATGTCGAGCGGCTGGCCGGGGCCGAACAGCTCGTCGGCGAATTGCGGCCTCAGGAACTGCGCGCCGGAGCCGCCGGTGCCGTGAAGCAGCATCACCGCATTGTCGATCTCGCCCGCCGAATTGCGGCTTGGCCTGCCCAAAGTGCGATAGTGGATCCTGAGCCGGGGATGCGCCTCGCCGGAGCGGAAGCGGAAGTCCTTCAGCACGACCTCGCCTTCGCGGACCGGCCAGGTCTTCGCCTCGGCGGAGACGGCGGCGGGCGCCTGCGCCGGAGCGGGCAGGGGCTGCGCGAGCAATGCGGCGAGGAACAGCAGCATCATCGTGACTCTTGGAGGTAGCGTTCGAGCGCGTCGAGGATCGGCAGCTGGCTTGGAAGCATCATTCGGCGGGCCTCGTCAAACGTCATCCATGCGGCGCGGTCGGCTTCGGGAAAGTGCTCGAGCTTACCGCTCTTCGGCGGCCATTCCATTTCAAAGTGCATGCTGGCCAGCCGGTCGGGATCGAAATCGCCCTCGGCGGCGAAAGCCTCGACGATCTTTCCGCCCGACTGTCTGATCCGGCCAAGGGGAAAGTAAGGGCCTTCGATCGGACTTCCGGTCTCTTCCTCGAACTCGCGAATGGCGGCGTCGGCCGGGCTTTCGCCGTCGCCGACCCCGCCTTTGGGGATCATCCACGCGCCGGCGTCCTTGTTCTTCCAGAACGGGCCGCCGGGATGGATGAGCAGGACTTCGGCTTCGCCGCTGCGCCGCCGGAACAGGAGGATCCCCGCGCTAAGCGGCGGCGGCACAGGCGAGGCGCCGGTCGGCGGCGAGCGTTTCCGCGATCCAGCCGCCGCCGAGCATCCGCGAACCGTCGTAGAAAACCGCCGCCTGGCCCGGAGCGACGCCATATTCGGGCCGCTCGAACGTTACCCAGCCATCATCCTCGATCTGCGCGGGAACCGCGGGGGCGAGCGAGCGGACCTTGACGCCGACCTCGCCCTGCGCCTCGCCGATCCAGTTCAGCTCCTCGACCCGCATCCGTTCGACGGCCAGAGCGCTTCGCGGGCCAACGACCAGCCGGCGAGAATCGGGCTCGATCCGCACGACGTAGAGCGGCTCGGGGCTTCCGCCGATGTCGATGCCGCGCCGCTGGCCGACGGTGAAATGCACGACTCCGCGGTGCTTGCCGAGGACGCGGCCGTCGAGGTCGACGATCTCGCCGGCGGCCTCGGTTCCGGGCCGCAGCCGCTTGACCAGCGACGCATAGTCGCCGTCGGGAACGAAGCAGATATCCTGGCTGTCCGGCTTGGACGCGACCGCGAGGCCGGTTTCGGCGGCCATCCGGCGCACTTCGCTCTTCGGCAGGTCGCCGAGCGGAAAGCGCAGGAACTCGAGCTGATCGGCGGTGGTGCCGTAGAGAAAATAGCTCTGGTCGCGTGTCACATCGGCGCCGCGGTGAAGCTCCGCCCGGCCGTTGTTAACAATTCGGCGGACATAATGGCCGGTCGCGAGGCAATCGGCGCCAAGTTCGCGGGCGAAGGCGATCAGATCGGTGAACTTAACGCCCTGGTTGCACAAGGCGCACGGAATTGGCGTCCGGCCCTGGGCATATTCGTCGACGAACCGGTCGATGACACCGGTCCGGAAGCGACTTTCGTAGTCGAGGACATAATGGGCGATCCCGAGCCGATCGGCGACCCGGCTCGCATCGTAGATGTCCTGCCCAGCGCAGCACGAGCCGGTGCGTCGGACCGCTTCGCCATGGTCGTAGAGCTGGAGGGTCACTCCAATGACCTCGGCGCCCGTCTTCGCCGCGAGAGCGGCCGCGACGGAGCTGTCGACGCCGCCGGACATGGCGACGACGATCCGCGAGCCCTGAGGGCGTTCGAGGCCGAAATCCACGGTCATTATCGCAATGTGGTGGCTCTTTACCCGAAGTTCACTCCTCGCTGCTAGTCCGGTCCAAGGTGACAAGCAGGGGGCGCAGTGTCGCGTAACGAGGGCAAGATCGAAGGCGTGAGCGAGGCCGAGGCCGAAGTGGCCGACATTTTCGCGGCGCTTGCGAAGGAGGCGAATGGAACCGCAACTCGGCGGCAGGACGCGGTCACCCGCTACCTGTCGGCTAGCGAGGGGTGGCAGCAGGCGTCGGCAACACTCGGTGGAGCGTTTGCCGCAGAAAATGACGGGCCCAGGCCCACGAAGGACGAATGACCGGGAAATTAACCACCGGCCTTGAGAATATCTTCAACGCAGCGGCCTTAAGATAGGCACATTGGCAATTGACGAAGCAGGTTTGACGGAATGCTCGAGAATCAGAAAATCCGGCCAGCCCAGGTCATCGGCCCGCTCGGCGAGCCGTTGACTCTCGACTCGCTTCCGCCGCCCAACACGCATCGCTGGGTCGTCCGCCGCAAGGCGGAGGTCGTGGCCGCGGTTTCGGGCGGGCTGCTGAGCGTCGACGAAGCCTGCAAGCGCTATTCGCTGAGCCTCGAAGAGTTCACCAGCTGGCAGCGCGCCGTCGAGCGCAGCGGGATGCCGGGCCTCCGGGTGACCCGGATCAAGCATTATCGCGACGTCTACGAGCGCCAGCAGCGCTACTGATCGCTTCGTTACTTGGGTCGACCGACCCGCGAATTTCCGTGGATTACCTCCCCACGGCTTGGTCCCGAGGCTGGACAGAAGCCTACTAATCCGGAACAACAAGAGGGCATCGGGCGTCTTTTCGATGCTCAGGGCCGCCGAGTATGCGTGGCGGCCGCGAACAGGAGGGAACGCCACATGATCGGAATCATCGTCTGGCTTGTCGTCGGCGGAGTCGTTGGTTGGCTCGCCAGCCTGCTAATGCGCACCGACGCCCAGCAGGGAATCATCCTCAATATCGTCGTCGGCATCGTCGGCGCGTTCATTGCCGGGCTCATCATCGGCGGCGGCAGCATCAACCAGGACATCACGGTTGAAAGCTTCCTCTGGTCACTTCTCGGCGCGGTCGTTCTGCTCGCGATCGTCAACCTTATCCGCAGGGGCTCAGTCCGCTAGGCGCTCTGCAAATTCCAACGAGGGAGGCCGCGCGGGAAATCCTGCGCGGCCTTCTACTTATTGCAGCTCGAAGGCCATCGACAGGCTGACCTGGAGCTTTTGCTCGCCCGGCTCGATCTTCGTGTCCGCGGCCTGGGCCATTACCATCCCGCGCTCGGCCATCGGCATCGGCGGCGGTAGATACTGGCCGCCGCCTTCGCTGATCGAGATCACCCTGGCGACCCTTTTGCCGAGCGCCCGGGCATAAAGCTCGGCACGCGCCCGGCCGACCGCGACGGCATTGGCCCGGGCCTCGTCGAGCGCCGCTTGCGGCTGCTCGATCGTCATCGTCGGGCCGTTGATCTGGTTGGCGCCCTGGGCGACCAGAGCATCGAGGATCCGGCCGCTGTTGCGAATGTCACGGAAACGGATCGTGACCTGGTTCGAAGCACTGTACCCGACCAGCTGCGGCTGCTGGTTCTCTGGGTAGCGATACTCCGGGTTAAGGCTGATCGCGCTCGTTTGGATATCGCGGTCGGCAGTCCCGGCCGCCTTGAGCGCCGCGATCACCCTCTCCATTCGCGCGGCATTGTCCTGAAGCGCTCCGCTGGCGGTGGTCGATCGCGTCGAAACCCCGGCGGAAATCAGCGCAAGGTTGGGAACGCGCGTGACTTCGCCGGTGGCGGTGATGTCGAGGCGCGTCCCGGCGATCGGCTGGGCGAGCTCGGTCTTCAGCTGGGCCGCCGCAGGCGCGAGCGGAAGAGCTGCCGAGATCATCAAGGCGGCGAGCAGTCGGTTCATGGGTCAATCCCTCGTTCAGTGCGGTTGCACCAAGGAATCACCCTTACGATATGGCTGCGCGGTGAACGAGATGTTGGTCAAGTTGTTAGAGCCGGCGGCGGCCTGCGATCAGGCGATAAAGCGCGAGGATGATGAACGCGCCGACGATGGCGGCGATGAAGCCGGCGCCTTCGTCGCGTTCGTACCAGCCGAACGACTGGCCCAGCCAGCCAGCGAGGAAAGCGCCAGCGATACCGAGCAGGATGGTGACGATGCAGCCGCCCGGATCGCGGCCCGGCATCAAGAGCTTGGCGATTGCTCCGGCAATCCCGCCAATGACAATCCACCACAGCCAGCTATACGATTCCAACATCCTGCTTCCCCTTTTTGCGCACCTGGTCCAAAGGGCCGGGCGCCTCGATTGATGCGCCAACGCGCCTTCGCTGATCAAGTGCCGCTGTTGGTCGAAAAATGCTGGCGAAGGCGCTTTACCAGGTCTCTGTTGCGGCGAGTGACTTATTCGCGTAATACAGCTGGACTATCCCAGATCGCTTGCTGCGTGGACGTGACGAAAGAATGCTTGAAATGAACCGCGAAACGCCAATTCGAACCACTGATTCGGACACGCTTGCCGTGGTCGACGACAAGGCTCGCCGCCGCAAGCGTATTGCGATCATCGGCGCGGCGCTCGTCGCCCTCGTCGCGGTCGTGCTCGCCTTGATGATGACGGGGGGCGAAGAGGCGGCCCCGGCCGGCGGAGAGGAGGCGGGCGGCGGTCAGGTTCCGACCGTCACAGTCGTCGTCCCCGGACGCCAGACCGTCGCCAGGACCGTTACGGCGACCGGCACTTTGGCGGCTCGCGTCGACATGCCTGTCGGAGTCGCCGGCGAAGGCGGCATGGTGAGCTCCGTGCTGGTGCAGCCCGGGCAATGGGTAAGGGCGGGGCAGGCCTTGGCCGTCATCGAGCGTTCGGTTCAGGCCCGGCAGGCCCAGCAGCTTGCCGCCCAGGTGGAGGTAGCTCGCGCTGATGCCGCACTCGCCCAAAATGAGCTCGAGCGCGCCGAAGCCCTGGCCGGTCGCGGCTTTATCTCGAAGGCGGAAATCGATCGCAAGCGGGCTGCTCGCGACGCGGCGGCTGCCCGGGTGCGCGTCGCCCAGGCGAGCCTCGCCGAGTCCCGCGCCCGAATCGGCCGGCTCGACATCCGCTCACCGGCCGCCGGGCTCGTCCTCGAGCGCAACGTCGAACCTGGCCAGGTGGTCAGCGCCGGTTCCGGAGCGCTGTTCCGAGTGGCTGCCGGCGGCGCCATGGAGCTTCGCGCGCAGCTTAGCGAACCGGATTTCGTCGCGCTTCCGGTCGGCGTACCCGCGACCGTGACGCCGGTAGGATCGACGAACACTTTCGCCGGCACCGTCTGGCAGTTGTCACCGGTCGTAAACCAGCAGACCCGCCAGGGAATCGCGCGGATCGCGCTTCCTTACGACCCATCGCTCCGTCCCGGAGGTTTCGCTTCGGTTCAAATCGTCGCCGGGTCGCAGTCGGCGCCAGTGCTGCCTGAATCGGCCATCCTCAGCGATGAAAAGGGCAATTTCGTCTACGTAATCGACAAGGACAACCGGGCGCAGCGGCGGCCGGTGAAAACGGGCATGGTTACGCCCGCCGGAATCGCCGTCGTCGAAGGTCTGAGCGGCAACGAGATGATCGTGCTGCGGGCCGGCGGCTTCCTCAATCCGGGCGACAAGGTACGGCCGCATCGTCAGAAGCTCTAAGCAGGCCGAACTGGGACTAAAGATATGAATTTCAGAAACATCTCGGCCTGGTCGATCCGGAACCCGGTTCCGCCGATCGTGCTGTTTATCGGCCTGACGATCGCCGGCCTGGTCGCGTTCATGCGGATGGACGTGCAGGACAGCCCGGACATCGAGTTTCCGGTCGTTATCGCAACCATCAGCCAGCCCGGCGCGGCGCCGACCGAGATCGAGAACCAGATCACCCAGCTCGTCGAGTCGAGCGTCCGGACACTGCCCGGTGTCCGAAGCATCAGCTCGACCGCCAACGAAGGCTCCTCGACTACGGTCGTCGAGTTCGAAATCGGCACCGACGTCAACCAGTCGGTGAACGAGGTGAAGAACGCGATCGACCAGGTCCGCGGCGAATTGCCCGACGGCATCCTCGAGCCGTTCATCGAGAAGGAAACAACGTCGAGCCAGCCGATCGCCTATTATGCGGTCGCGGCGCCTGACATGACGATCGAGCAGCTGAGCTGGTTCGTCGATGATTCGGTCGCCAAGCGGCTGCTCTCGATCGAGGGCATGGCCCAGGTCGAGCGCAACGGCGGAGTCGATCGCGAGATTCGCGTCATCCTCGATCCGGCGCGCATGCAGTCGCTCGGAGTGACCGCAGCACAAGTTAACACTGCCCTTCGCCAGCTGAACATCAACGCCGCCGGCGGCCGCGCCGAGATCGCCGGCTCGCGCCAGTCGGTGCGGGTGCTCGGCAACGCCGCGGACGCTTATCAGCTCTCGCAGACGCAGATCCAACTCGGCGGCGGCCGCACGGTGCAGCTGGCTGACATTGCGTCCGTGAGCGACAGCTACGGCGAGCAAAGGCGGATCGGCAAGATCCGCGGTTCGCAGGTCGTAAACTTCTCGATTTCGCGCGCCAAGGGCGCCTCGGACGTGACAGTCTACGACGAGGCGATGAAGGAACTCGAGGAGATCGAGAAGGAAAACCCGGGGATCAAGTTCACGCAGCTGTTCACCAGCGTCGATTATACGAAACAGCAATATTCCAGTTCGATGCTGGCGATGATCGAAGGCGCGGTCCTCGCCGTGTTCGTCGTCTTCCTGTTCCTGCGCGACATCCGAGCGACGCTCATCTCGGCGATTGCAATTCCGTTGTCGGCAATTCCCGCCTTCTGGTTCATGGACCTGATGGGGATCACGCTCAATTCGCTGTCCCTGCTCGCGCTCGGGCTGGTCGCGGGCGTCCTCGTCGACGACGCGATCGTCGAGATCGAGAACATCGTCCGCCACATGCGCATGGGCAAATCCGCCTATCAGGCCTCGATCGACGCCGCCGACGAGATCGGCCTCGCGGTCCTGGCAACAACGATGTCGATCGTCGCGGTCTTCCTGCCGGTGGCGATGATGCCGGGAATATCCGGCCAGTTCTTCAAGAACTTCGGATACACGGTCGTACTCGCGGTGCTGATGAGTTTGCTCGTCGCGCGAATGATAACGCCGATGATCGCGGCCTATTTCCTCAAGGCGCACGGCAAGCAGTCGCACGGCGAAGGCTGGTTCATGGACCGCTATATGAGCATCCTTCGGTGGTCGCTCGATTCGACCAAGGCCAAGGCGATGCGGGCGAAGCTCGAAGCGGTGCGGCTGCGGCCGACCTACTGGTTCGCCGAGTTCGTGTTCGTCCTGCTCGTGCTCGCCGCGTTCGCCATAACGATCTCGGCGGTGCCGGCCCTGCTCGCCTCGTTCGAGCTTCCGGCCTTCCTTCCACTGCTCGCGGGTTTCGTGCTCGCGCTGGTCGCCGGCTACGCGGTCGTCAAACTGCTCGGGCTCCTAATTCGGGCGACCAACGGCGGGCTCGCCCGCTATCACGTCTGGTGGGCCGGCAGGTGGAAGGCGCGCTTCCGCGACCATCGCATGTGGATCGTCGGTATCGGCTTCCTCGCGTTCATGGCGACGATCGGCCTGTTCATGTCGCTTCCCAGCCAGTTCTTCCCGACCACCAATTCGGACTTCAGCCGGGTCCGGATCGAGATGCTGCCCGGAACCACGATTGACCAGACCGAAGCGGTCGCCGGCAATGTCGCGGCGATCATCAACGAGCAGCCCGAGACTCTGAACGCGCTGGAAAGCATCCGCGAGGGCAACGCCTTCATCTTCATCACCCTGAAGAAGGATCGCGAGAGGACGAGCATCGAATTCGAGCGTGACCTGACACCCAAGCTGGCGCAGATCGCTGACGCTCGAGTGAGCTTCCTGTCACAAGGCGGCGGTGGCGGCACCGGTCGCGATATTTCGATCATGCTTTCGGGCTCCGACCCGGTCCTGCTCAACCGGACGGCGAGCAAAATCGTCGACGAAATGAGCTCCCTGACGGAAATCCGGGCGCCGCGGGTCAATGCGGACCTGAGCCGGCCGGAACTGCTGATCAAGCCGCAGCTCGACCTTGCAGCGCAGCTCGGAGTGACGACCACGGCGCTCAGCCAGACGATCCGAATCGCGACGATGGGCGACATCGACCAGAACAGCGCCAAATTCTCACTCGCCGATCGCCAGGTTCCGATCCGGGTGATGCTGCCGGACAATTCGAGGCAGGACCTGGAGACAATCCGCAACCTTCCGGTGCCGACGACCTCGGGCGGGAGTGTGCCGCTAAGCCGGGTTGCCGAGATCAGCTTCGGTTCGGGCCCGACGACAATCCAGCGCTACAACCAGAACCGCCGAATCTTCATCGGCGCGGACCTCGCGCAGGGCGTGGTTAAGAGCGAGGCGATGGCCAAGATCAACGCCTTGCCGACGATGACCAAGCTACCGGCCGGCGTATCGAATGCGCCGTTTGGCGACGACGAGTGGCAGGCCGAAATGATGCAGAGCTTCCTGATCGCCCTGGTGTCGGGCATCCTGCTGGTCTTCGCGGTGCTGGTCCTGCTCTATCGCCGCTTCATGTCGCCGCTCGTGAACATGGCGTCGCTGTTGCTGGCGCCGCTCGGCGGCCTCCTCGCCTTGGCGATCATTGGACAGCCGCTTTCGCTGCCGGTGTTCATCGGCATCCTCATGCTGTTCGGAATCGTCGCAAAGAACTCGATCCTGCTGGTCGATTTCGCGGTGGAGATGATGGATCGCGGAATCGAGAAGTGGGATGCGCTGATGGAGGCTGGCCACAAGCGTGCGCAGCCGATCGTGATGACCACGGTGGCGATGGTCGCAGGCATGATTCCAACGGCGATTTCCCTGTCCGGCGATGCGGCGTGGCGGGCACCAATGGGCACGGTCGTCATCGGCGGCCTGATCATGTCGACGCTGCTGACGCTGATCATCGTCCCCGCGGGATTCAGCCTGGCCGATGGCCTTGAGAAACGGGTCGGTCCATGGCTGCGCAAGCGCGTGCTGACACTCGAGCCCGATCATCGGTCGGAAGGGCCGTCGCTTCAACCGGCGGAGTGATTCCGCCGGGCCGGCGCGCTATGGCGGGCCTATGACTCCGGCCGCCCTCGCCCGGTTCAATCCCGCCCAGCCCGGCGCGCGCGGCATGAAGATTGCCGCCACCGGCCTGCTGGTCATGATGGCGGCGCTGTTCCTGACGGCGCGGGCGCTTGAGCCGGGCTATCCCTGGCTCGCCTGGGTCAAGGCGTTCGCCGAGGCGGCGATGGTCGGCGGGCTCGCCGACTGGTTCGCGGTAACCGCCTTGTTCCGCCACCCGCTCGGCCTGCCGATTCCGCACACAGCCATCATCCCGCGCAACAAGGACCGGATCGGCGAAGCGCTCGCCAGCTTCATCAAGGAAAATTTCCTCGTGCCGTCGGTCGTTGCCCGGAGAATGCGCAATATCGACGTCGCCGGCGCCGCCGGCCGGTTCCTGCGAACCCCGGCGGCGGAGGGCACGCGGATTCGCCACGGCGCTTCGCGTCTCATCGCCGATGTTTTCGAAGGACTCGACGACGAGCGGCTGGGCGGCATCGTCAAGGGCGCGATCGCCGCGCGGATCCAGAAAATGGAGGTGGCGCCGCTGCTTGGTCACGCGCTGGCCTCGGCGATCAACGAGGATCGCCACGTGCCGATGCTGGAAGCGGCCATCCGCTGGATGGCGCGGGCGCTCGACGCCAACGAAGACCTGATCCGGGCGATGGTCCACAAGAAGGCCAGCTGGGTGCTCAAGCTGGCCGGGCTCGACGCCAAGCTCGCCGACGCGATCATCGACGGGCTTCGCAAGCTGACGGCGGAAATGTCGACCGATCCCGCCCATCCGGTCCGGATCAAAGTCGAGGAAGCGCTCGCCAAGCTGGCCAACGACCTTCAGACCAATGCCGAGACCCGCGCCAAGGTCGAGGAGATGAAGGAGCAGCTCCTCGCCAACCGCTCGGTCGCGCTGTGGATCGACACGCTTTGGCAAAAGGGCCGCGAGTCGATCATCCGCGCCGCCCGCAACCCCGACGCGGCACTTGCCGGCCGGCTCGGAGAACTGCTCAAGGCGATGGGCACGTCGCTCGAGCAGGACCCGCGGATCCGCGCAGCGATCAACCAGTTCGTCCGCCGTGCGGCCGCCGGAATGGCGCAATCCTACGGGACGTCGATCGTCAAACTGGTGTCGGAAACCATCCGCAGCTGGGACGCCCGCACGGTGACGGCGCGGCTCGAGGCCGCGGTCGGGCGCGACCTCCAATATATCCGGATCAACGGAACCTTGGTCGGCGGGCTGGTCGGCTTGGTTATCCACGGCCTCGACACGCTTTAAAAAGCGCCGTTCGTCGCCGCTCGGCCCGCCCTTCGTCGAAATGAACGGAACGGTCAGCGGCGATTCACCTCGCTTCGACGAACGCGGACGCAATGAACGCCAGGACGCTCCTGTTGGCCGGAACGGCGCTGTTGATGGTCCCGGTGTCGGCTCGGTCGCAGGACGCGCCGGCCGCCGGACAGCAACCGGCCGAGGCGCCTCCCCCTGCAGCCGACGAATCGCTAGCCGAGTATGAAGAGGATGACTCGGACACCATCGTCGTTGTCGGAGCGAAGCCGCGCGGCTCGGTGATTGGCGACATTCCGCCCGAGAACGTGCTGACTCCGGCAGATGTGCGGGCGACCGGCGCGACCGACGTCACCGAGCTTCTCGATGCTCTGGCGCCGCAGATCGGCAGCGCTCGCGGTCGGGGCGGCGAACGGCCGATCATGCTGTTGAACGGCCAGCGAATCTCGAGTTTCCGCGAGCTGCGCGACCTTCCAACGGAAGCGATCAGCCGTGTTGAAATCCTGCCCGAGGAGGTCGCCCTCAAATATGGCTATCGAGCCGACCAGCGGGTGGTGAACATCGTCCTTCGCGAGCGCTTCCGGTCGACCGTGGCCCGGGTCGAAGGTTCGGCTTCGACCGAAGGCGGCTACGGGGCCGGCGAAGCCGAGCTGACCCGGCTGATGATCGGCAAGGACAACCGAACGAGCCTCAACCTCGACATCGAAGCCAACAGCGGCCTGACCGAGGCCGAGCGCGACATCTTGCTCGAGGACAGTTCGGAGGATTCGGAGCCGGATCCGCGCGATGCACGGACGCTGCTCGGATCAGGCCGGCAAATCACCGCCACCGTGACTCATAACCGCCAGATCGGCACGGTCGGAGCGACGGTCAATGCCGAGGTGGAGCGCAACCAGGGCCGCTCCCTGGTCGGTCTCGGCGAAAGCCTGCTGGAGCCGCTCGCGCGCGACACGACTCGCGAGAGTGCCCACGCCGGCATGGCGCTCAATGGCAATGTCGGCGACTGGCGCTGGTCGGTGACCGGCAACGCCGACGCCGCCAGGAATGTGACGGAGACCGACCTCGATGTTGCCAGCCGCGACCGGGCAGTCTCCAGTACTTTGTCGGGCGATATCGATGCCGTGGCGAACGGCAACCTGTTTCGGCTTCCCGCCGGCGATGCGGGGGCGACAGTGCGGGTCGGCGCCAGCACCATCCATCTGGACAACGACCGGCGCCGCGACGGCTCCGAATTCTCGACCACGCTGGGCCGCACGCGCGGCACCGCCGCGCTCAATCTCGACCTGCCGATATCGCGGCGAAACCGCGACTTCGCCGCGCTCGGCAGCCTGACGCTCAACGGCAATGCGGGAGTCGAGCAATTGTCGGACTTCGGAACGATGACCACCCTCGGCGCCGGGCTCAACTGGTCGCCGCTCGATCGGCTGAACCTGCTCGCCAGCTGGACTCGGGAAGAGGGCGCGCCGACCGTCCAGCAGCTCGGCGACCCTGTTCTGGACACGCCCGAGGCCCGGATCTTCGATTTCACCACCGGCGAAACCGTGCTCGTCACCGCCATCACCGGCGGCAACCGCGAGCTCGAAGCGGACCGCCGCGACGTCCTCAAGCTCGGCGGCAATTGGAAGCCGTTCGAGGAAACCGACCTGCGGCTGCGAGTCGATTACGTTCGCTCGCGGCTGACCGATCCGATTTCCAGCTTCCCCGGCCCGACGGCGGCTCTGGAGGCAGCCTTCCCCGAGCGTTTCGTCCGCAATTCGGCCGGCGAGCTGGTCAGCGTCGACCTCAGGCCGGTCAACTTCGACAGCGCCCGGCGCGACACCTTCCGGCTCGGTTTCGACTTCTCCAAATCCCTGAAGTCGGCGCCGCCGTCGCCGGCGGTCATCGAGGCGTTTCGCGCAACGCGTGCCGCGGCTGGCCAGGGCGCTCCAACCGAGGGCGGCCCTCCGCCGGGAGGCGGGCCACCGCCGGATGACGCACTGATTGTCAGGGACGGGCCGCCAAGCGGCGGCGGACGCGGCGGCGGCGGCGGGCGTTTCTTCGGCGGCGGCCGCGAAGGCGGCCGGCTGACCTTCTCGCTCACCGACACCATCACCCTGCTCGACGAAGTGACGATCCGGCCCGGCGTTCCCAAGCTCGACTATCTCGACGGCGACGCCGTCGGCCAAAGCGGCGGCCGACCGCGCCACGAGGTCGAGGCGCAGGCGGGCTATTTCAACAACGGCCTGGGCGCCCGCCTGGCGGCCAACTGGCGAAGCGGTTCGCGCGTCAATACCGCGACCGGCGACGAGCTGCGCTTCTCGCCACTGGCGACTTTCGACCTGCGGCTGTTCGCCAACCTCGGCCAGCGCCTCGACCTTGTCGCCAAGCATCCCTGGCTGCGCGGAACATCGCTGCGGTTCGAGGTCAGCAACCTGTTCGACTCCAAGCCCAGGGTCCGCAATTCGCTCGGCGATATACCGTTCGGCTATCAGGCGGACCTGCTCGACCCGCTCGGGCGGACCGTCAGCGTGACCTTTCGCAAGCTGTTCCTGCCGCCGCCGCGCTTCTTCCGCAGGGACGGCGCTGCAGGCGGCGGGCCGGTTGGCGAGGACTAGCGCCGCGGCGCCAGCAGCGCGTCCAGCGTTCCCTCGCCTTTGATGACCTTGACCAGCCGCGGGTAGCGCAGGCCGCCATGCCAGTCGAGGTCGACCGTCCGAAACAGCTCGCCGGTCTTGACCAGCAACTTGACAGGCGGACTGCTGCCCTTGGCGGCGGCGATCGCGGCCTTGAGCGCTTCGGGATTGAAGGCCCGGCCGTTGACCGCGACCAGCTCCGCGCCGACCGTCAGCCCGGCGTTGAATGCCGGGCTGTCCCAGATCACGGTCGCGACCTTGCCGTCATTGCCGACGACGAAACCGCCCGAATAGGTCAGGTCGGCCTGCTTCGCGCGATTCTGCGCGAGGGTGATCCAGTTGGTCGGCTGTTCGCTGAAGACCAGGCTGTAGCCCCCCATGGTGACGCCCTCGAGCGGCGGTTTGGCGGCGACGTCGTTGACCTTCCGGTCGAGGTATCTCGCCCAGTCATAGGGCTGCACCGCGTTCAAGGTCCTGACGACATCGTCGAACGTATAGGTGAGCTCGCCCCAGTCGCCGTCGTTCATCCCGAAGAAGGCGCGGGCAAAATCGTCCATCGACCGTTTGCCGCCGGACTGCTGGCGGATGATCCGGTCGACGTCGGTCCAGATCAGCAGCCCTTCGCTGTAATAATCCTCGCTTCGCTGCCAGCTTCTCCATGGCTGCGGCGCGCGGTTGGCGATGATCGGGTCATTGGTGGTGTCGACCAGCGGCCGCCAGGTCCGGCCCGGAGTAGCATGACCGTAGGTCGCCGCGATCGAGGCAATGGCGCCGAGCGTATCCTCTTTCGACAGCATGCCTGAGCGGGCGCCAAGCACGTAGCCCCAGAATTGGGTCTGGCCTTCATAGACCCACAGCAGGCTGTTCTGCATCGGCGTTCGGAAGTCGGGCGTCCACAAATCGGCGCCGCGCCGGTACTTGCCGTTCCAGCTATGGACCATTTCGTGCGGCAGCAGGTTGCGCGACGAATCGGCATTTTCCCAGTCGGTGAAATAGCCGGGCTGCACCCCATTCTCCGAGCTGCGGTGATGCTCAAGGCCGATGCCGCCGAGCTCGTCGGAGATCGTCAGCAGGAAGTCGTAGTGATCGTAATGCTGCGATCCGAACAGCTTCACAGCCTGGTCGACGAGCCGCTTGTGCGCACCGATTTGCTCCGTGGTCGCGGCGAGCTCGTCGGCCGTATCGGCAATGACCTCGAGGTTGACTCGGGGTGTCAGCGGGATCCGCCGGTAATGGGCGCCGGCGATCAGCGGCGAGTCGGCCAGCACCTCGTAATTGACCGGCGCGAAGCTGATTCGGCTGCCGGCTGCCTTGCCGCTCGGGCGAAGCGCGGTCGCGACGGTCCAGCCGTCGGGAACGACGACGCTCGCCTTCACCGGGATCTGCCGGATGTAATAGCCGGCCGGGTACAGGGTGGTCGCGATCCACTGGATGCTGGCCATTTGCGGCGTGGCGACGATCCGGCCCTGGTTGGGGGCGGTCGAGGTGAGGTACTGGAAATCGGCTTCGACGATCCGGACGCCTTCGGGGACGGTGACATGGAAGGCGTGGACGTCGATCGAATCGCGCACCCATTCGAGCGGCTTGCCGTTGGCGCTGAAGCGGATGCCGGCAATCTTGCGGATGTCGCCGCGGGGCGAGTGCCCGCCCGGGATCCATTCGGGATAGAGCATGACCAGGTCGCCCGGGCCGCTGACCGGGATCCGCTGGTGGATCTTGAAAATACCGCGTGCAACGTCGGTCGCGTCGACGCTCACCTGCATGGTGCCGGGGTAGGGGATGTCGCGCGCCGACGGTATCGCGGCGACCTTCGAGGTCGGCGCCGGCGGCAGGCTGGTCTGGCCCGGCATCGGCTGCGCGGTCGCGACAGACGCAAGCAGGACGCAGGCAAGCGCGAGCGCGCGCATTCTCTTCTCCCCTGAACGAGGCGACCGCTTGCGACAATCGGCGCCCGCTTGTCCACCCGCGCGCAGTTGCCGGCAGACGCATTCCTTTCCTTTGTCGAATGTTTTTGCCATGCGCTCGCCATGAAGACGCCGCAGCCGATCCGGGGAATGCAGAGCCTGCTGGGCGAGGACGCCGACCGCATGGCCGCGGTGGTCGCGGCGTTCGACCGGGTGCGCCGGCTGTACGGGTTCAAGCGGGTCGAAGTGCCGGTGCTCGAGCCGACCGAAGTCTTCGCTCGGACGATTGGCGAAACCACCGACGTCGTTTCGAAGGAGATGTACAGCTTCGAGGACCGCAGCGGCGATTCGGTGACGATGCGGCCGGAGCTCACCGCCGGAATCGCCCGCGCCTACCTCTCCGAAGGCTGGCAGCAGTTCGCGCCATTGAAGGTCGCGACCCACGGCCCGGCCTTCCGCTACGAGCGGCCGCAGAAAGGACGCTTCCGTCAGTTCCACCAGCTGGACGCCGAGATCATCGGCGCCGGCGAGGCGGCGGCGGACGTCGAGCTGCTCGCGCTTGGCGACCAGCTGCTGAAAGAACTTGGGATCGGCGGCGTCACGCTGGAGCTGAATACGCTTGGCGATGCCGAGACGCGTGACGCCTGGCGCGCCGCGCTTGTCGAGCATTTCTCCGGCGCGCGCGATCAACTCTCCGACGAAAGCCGCGACCGGCTCGAACGCAATCCGCTGCGGATCCTCGACAGCAAGGACCCCCGCGATCGGCCGACCGCCGATGCGGCGCCGTCGATCGACGATTTCCTGACCGCCGAAGCTAGCGACTTCTTCGCCCAAGTCACTGCCGGGCTAGACGCCGCCGGTGTCGCCTGGACCCGCAATCCGCGGCTGGTGCGCGGCCTCGATTATTACCGCCACACCGCGTTCGAGTTCGTCACCGACCGGCTGGGCGCGCAGGGCGCGGTGATCGCCGGCGGCCGCTACGACGGGCTGATCGAAACGCTCGGCGGCCCTCACACGCCGGCAGTCGGCTGGGCAGCCGGGATCGAGCGGCTGGGAATGCTGATCGGCGCCCCTGAGCCTGAAACGGTCGAAGTCGCGGTCGTAGTAGAGAACGATCAGGCGAAGCTAGCCGGGCTCGCCGCCTTGCAGCACCTTCGCAGAAAGGGGCTCTCGGCAGAACTTTATGCGTCTGGATCGCCTCGCAAGCGCCGCGACCGAGCCGTCAAGCGTGGGGCGGACGAGATCCTCACCTTGGACGTCGTCGATGGCGAGGTAGCAACGCGAGTCAGTTCAGCACTCGAGCGGCGGGCAGAGGCTGCGTTGTCAGATTTCGAGTGGCCGGGGCCACAGCCGGCGTGACCCGAATTTCGTCGGAACGGATCGCGTCGATCGAGGCGCGCAAGCACGAGCTTGCCGACGCGATGGCGGCCGGAAACCTGGCGCGCGACGAATTTGTCCGGCTGTCCAAGGAATATGCGGCGATCGAGCCGATTGCCGCCGCCGCGCGCGAAGTTCGGCGGCTGCGCGCAGAGCTCGACGTGCTGAACGGCATGCTCCACGACCCCAATGCCGAGGCCGAGCTCAAGGAAATGGCCGCGGTCGAGGTCGAGGACATCAGGCTGCGCCTTCCGGAAGCGGAGCGGGCGCTGGCGCTCAAATTGCTCCCGCGCGATGCCGCCGACGAGCGCGCGGCTATGCTCGAGGTTCGCGCCGGAACCGGCGGCGACGAAGCGGCATTGTTCGCTGGCGACTTGCTGCGCATGTACCAGCGCTTCGCGGAAACCCAGGGCTGGCGGTTCGAGCTGATCTCGGCGAGCGCGTCGGATGTCGGCGGCTATAAGGAAGCTATCGCCTCGATCAGCGGCGCCGGGGTGTTCGCCAAGCTAAAGTTCGAAAGCGGCGTGCATCGCGTGCAGCGGGTGCCGGTGACCGAGGCGGGAGGCCGCATCCACACCTCCGCGGCGACGGTCGCCGTGCTTCCGGAAGCCGAGGACGTCGACGTCCAGATCGACGACAAGGATCTGCGGATCGACGTCTATCGCTCGTCGGGGCCGGGCGGCCAGTCGGTCAACACTACCGACAGCGCGGTCAGGATCACCCACCTTCCAACCGGGCTGGTGGTCATCCAGCAGGACGAGAAGTCGCAGCACAAGAACAAGGCCAAGGCGCTCAAGGTGCTTCGGACCCGATTGTTCGAGCTGGAGCGCGAACGGCTGGCGAGCGAGCGCGCCGGCGCGCGCAAGTCGATGGTCGGTTCTGGCGACCGCTCGGAGCGCATCCGCACCTATAACTTCCCGCAGGGGCGAGTCACCGATCACCGGATCAACCTGACGCTCCACAAGCTCGACGCGATCCTCGAGGGGCCTGGGCTGGGCGAGCTCGTCGATGCGCTGATCGCCGAGGACGAAGCGCAGCGGCTGGCCGGACTGGAGGAGGCGTGAAGCCCATAGCCCGCGCGCTTGCCGAGGCGGCGCGCCAGCTGTCCGAAACCAGCGATACGGCCCGCCTCGATGCAGAATTGCTGATGGCTGAAGCACTGCACATCGATCGCGACCGGCTGATCCTCGACCCGCCGGACCGCGAGCCGCCGAAACGCTTCTGGACGATGGTGAAGCGGCGCAACAAAGGCGAGCCGGTCGCCTACATCACCGGGCGGCGCGCCTTCTGGGACATCGAGCTGCACGTCGGGCCTGGAGTGCTGATTCCACGCCCCGACAGCGAGGTGCTGATTTCGTCGGCAATCGAGCATTTCGAGGGAAGCGCGGGGCCGCTTCGAATCCTGGACCTCGGCACCGGACCCGGCACTCTTCTCCTCGCCGCCCTCGACCTGTGGCCGAAAGCGACAGGGATTGGCATCGACTCGTCGCGCCGCGCGCTGTCCTACGCTTCCGCCAATTCGCGCCGGCTTGGCTTCGAGAAGCGGGCGAAGCTGAAGATCGGCGACTGGGCTGACGGCATCGACGAGCAGTTCGACCTCATCCTGTGCAACCCGCCTTATGTCGCCGAGGACGAGCCCCTCGATCCCGGAGTCGCCGAGCATGAGCCGGACGAAGCGCTGTTCGCCGGCCCTGAAGGGCTGGATTCGATCCGCCGGATCGCCCCGCAAATCCCGCGACTGCTGGCCCCGGACGGCCTCGCCGCGGTCGAAATCGGCGCCGGCCAGGCGGAGGGCGCGATCGAGCTGCTGGCGGTCGGCGGGCTTGCCGCCCGGATCGTCCAGGATCTCGCCGGCCGCGACCGGGCAGTGCTCCTGACATGGATTTAGACAAAATCGCTTGGAATTGCCGCTGATCGGCACTACATCCCTGTTCAGGACCGGGTCCGCTTTACCCAATGTGACCTAAGCGCATCCCGTCCTACCCCCGACGCAATCGGCCGTTCGACAGGGCTTCGAGCCCAGACCGGAACGATAAGACGGAACCGCGACAGCCGCGGTCCGCCGGCCCGAAAAGAAAACGGGGGGCGAGCTTCTACTGCTTAAGGAAGTAGGCATTTGATCAATAATCGACAGAGCGGCCGCAGGCGCGGCCGGGGGGGCCAGAGAGGCCCGAATCTCGGGGGCAACCGGCAGGACAACCGCCAGCGCGGCAACGCTGCCCAGCTTCTCGAGAAATACAAGAATATGGCGCGCGACGCGCAACTCGCCGGCGATCGCGTCCAGAGCGAATATTATCTGCAGTTCGCCGACCATTATTTCCGAATGCTCGGCGAGAGCCAGGCTCGCTTCGAGGAGCAGCGCCGCCAGCGCGGTGACGACGGCTCCGACGAGGACGAGGGCGACGAGGACATGGCCAAGGGCGGCGGAGACGAGCGCCCCGACCGTGCCGAGCGTGCCGAGCGTGCCGAGAGGGAAGAGCGGCGTCCGCGCGGCAATGGCCGCGAGCGCCCGCAGCGCGAGGAAGCACCGCAAGCCGAGGCTGTGACCGAGGACGAGCGGATCGCAGTCGACGTGCTTCCGCCGGCAATCGGCCGCGAGCCGGATGAGCAAGTCGAAGAGGTCGCCGCCAAGCCGCGGCGCCGGACCCGCCGTCCGCGTAACGACGGCGACGCGCCGGAGATCGCGCCGGCCGCCTGATCGGACTGCCAGTTGAAACAACGGACGGCTCACCCGTGAGGGTGGGCCGTTTCCGAATGGGAGCTAGGCCTGGACGTCGACCGGCCGCGGGCGGTGCTGCTCATCCAGCGCGACGAAAGTGAACACGCCTTCGGTGACTTTGATGTCGGTGGCGCCGCGGTCGCGGGTCGCGATCACTTCGATCCGAACCTTCATCGAAGTCCGGCCGACCTTTTCGATCGCCGCATAGACGCTGATCAGGTCGCGCAGGTGGATCGGCGCGATGAACTCCATCCGCTCGATGGCGACGGTCGCTACCGGCCCGTTGGCGCGCTGCGAGGCAATGATGCCGCCGGCGATGTCCATCTGGCTGAGCACCCAGCCGCCGAAAATGTGATTGTTGGCGTTGATGTCGGTCGGGCCCGGAACCACCCGCAGGATCGGCTCGCGTTCGAGGTCGGTCATTCCTTGTCCTTATAGTTGCCGGCCTGCTCGTCGTGGCCGCTCGACGCGCTGAGGAAGCTCAGCACCATGAGCCCGGTTCCGAGAAGGACGGTGAGCCCGACTCCGAGCGCGGTCGCGATCAGCATGTGGATATGAACTCCACTGTCGCCGCGGGCGACCAGGATTACGGCGATTGCCGCGACGACCACGGCCAGCAGGGCCATCCAGCGCATTGCGCGCCTGAACTTGCGCAACAGTAATGTATGCGGGCCTGGCGTCGGGTCGGGGCTGGTCATGCGCTTCCCTTTGATCGCCGCTCGTGAGACTATCAACCCTTGCAAGGAACAGGACCGGGAGTCGGACATGACCATCCAGGCCATCCTCGCCGACAAGGGCCGCGAAGTCGCGACCATCGGCGCCGACGGAAGAGTGACCGACGTCGTCGCCAAGCTCGGCGAAAAGCGAATCGGCGCGCTTCCGGTCGTCGGTGACGGCCGGATCCTCGGCATCATTTCCGAGCGTGACGTCATCTATTGCCTGCGCGACCACGGCGCCGAGGTGCTCGACTGGCCGGTGTCGCGGGTGATGACCTCGCCGGCGATCACCGCCGAGGCCTCGACCCCTGTGCTCGCTGCGCTGGCGACGATGACTCAGCGCCGGATCCGCCACCTGCCGATCGTTGCCGGCGGTGAGCTGATCGGAATCGTCTCGATCGGCGATCTCGTAAAGCACCGCATGGACCGCATCGAGCAGGAAGCCGAGGCGATGCGCACCTACATTCAGAGCGCGTGACACTGCTCAGCGGTTCGGCGGCTTGAGCATCCGGTTGCCCGCAACTATTGGCATTCGGCACTCGAGGCGGTCGCGAAAAATGCGCTGGTTTCAAGGGCCAACTCCTTGAATAGCCCGCACCGCGATCCCATATCGATCTAACGCCAGGAGCGGCCCTTGCCGGCCGGCTCCGGGCGCAAAACGGCCCATGCAACAAAATTGCAAAAAGCCGTTGACGCATTGGGGGCTCACACATATATGGCCCTCCAGCGAACGGCGGCGGTCCCAATGGGGTCGGCGACGTTTTCGTGCCTCTTCTTGGTCGGTACAACCGATGCCCGGAACCAATCGAACCGGGGGAGGATGCGCGTCGGCTCTTTGACATTGTCGGTTTAGATGAAGGGACATGTGGGCGGCGGCCCGGTCTCCGATAGCCTCTGGGTATCGGTCGATCGGTCAAACTTATGCCGTTCCTTAATGTGACTTCCGTTCAGGCTTGCCTGGCGGGATGAGCAAATGTCCTAATACGCAAACACACCAGTTTGTAT
>CBIHLI010000001.1:0-62404 GCA_966210575.1 uncultured Sphingomonas sp. | reverse complement strand
AGGCGTGGTGGGCGCGGCAAGGATTGAACTTGCGACCCCTGCGGTGTGAACACAGAGACTATTCCGCGAACCCGCAGAAATCCGCCATTTTTTCGTTCCGATGTCGCGGGACGAGCCGTGAACGGATCGGGAATCGGCGCCGATTTTACCGCACTTTTACCGCAGGCGCCGCGGCATGAACTTCCACAACCGCGTCCTCGAGCGGGTCATCAGCCACGCCCATCTCTTCTGCGGCGTCGGCGCCGGAGCTCGGGGCTTCAACCAGGCGAACCCCCGCGTCGGCAATGTCGTCGCCAAATTCGAATGTCGGGGCGGCATCGATGTCGACGCCGGCGCGATCCGGAACTTCAAGCGGCTGACCGGTGCCGAGGGCACCGTCATGGACCTCTTCTCGAGGGAGCAATATCTCGCCTTCCACGGCAAGGAGCCGCCGGCCGGATGGCGCGAGGCAGGGCCGGCCGACATCATGGCCACGTTCGGGCCCAGGGTCGACGTCGCCTTCCTCTCGGCGCCCTGCAAAGGCTTCTCCGGCCTGCTCAGCTCGAAACAGTCGCTCACCGACAAGTACCAGGCGCTCAACGCCCTGACCCTTCGCGGCGTCTGGCTGCTCTGCGAAGCCTATAAGGATGATCCGGTGCCGATCATCCTGTTCGAGAATGTCCCGCGCATCGCCAACCGCGGGCGCTACCTTCTCGACCAGATCTGCGCGATCCTCCGCTCCTACGGCTACAATGTCGCCGAGACCGTCCACGACTGCGGCGAGCTGGGCGGCCTGGCCCAAAGCCGGAAGCGCTTTTTGCTGATCGCCCGCCAGCGCGAGATCATCCCGAACTTCATCTATACCCCGGAAAAGCACCGGCTCCGCGGCGTTGGGGAGGTCATCGGCAAGCTGCCGCTGCCGGGTGATCCTATCGCCGGCGCGATGCACCGGGTCCCTGCCCTTCAATGGAAAACTTGGCTTCGCCTCGCCCTGGTGCCGGCCGGCCGCGATTGGCGGGCACTGAACGAGCTCGCCGTGGTCGACGGGGTGCTTCGTGATTACGGGATCCTGCCGGAAGGCCTGCGCGACAACGGCCTTGGCGTCTGCCGATGGGAGGACAGCGCACCGCTGCTGACCGGGCAGCGCTCGCCTTATCAGGGCCGGTTTTCCGTGGCCGATGTCCGTTATGATGGCCGTGACCGCTCTTCCACCCTCGGCGTCGGCACCTGGGACGGCCATATCGGCACGATCCAGGGCGAGAGCTATCCGACGAACGGCCGCTTTGCGATCGCCGATCCTCGCCCCGATCGATCGCTGAGCCTCGGCCACGAATATCTCGGCGTGAACACCTGGAGCATGTCGGTCGGGGCCATCTCATCGCGCGGCGGCGCCACCAATGGCGCCTACAGCATCGCCGATCCACGGCCCGATTATGGTCCGTCGACACATCGCTACGTCCTCGGCGTCCTGGACTGGAGCGAATTTGCCGGCGTGCTCGGGTCCAGCCCGAAGCCGACATGCGGAGCGAACTCGATCGCGGATCCTCGCGTCGACGGCCATCCGAAGAGCGTCATGCTGGGCGTCAGGCCATGGGCCGGCAAAGCCGCGGCGGCGGTGAAGGGCGATTGTTCGGTCGGTACCGGGCCCTATGCGATCGCCGACGTCCGGATGATGGGCCGGCCGCGCTTCAACAATACCTTCCGCATCGTGCCGATCGACCGCGAGGCCAATGCTGTTGCTGGCCCGGGTGGACCAGCCGGTGGCGCCTGTGTCGCCGATCCTCGCATGGGCGAGCGGGATTACGAGACGACGAAATACAAGATCACGCCATGGGCCGGCGCGACACGCGCGGTGATTGGTGCCAGCACGACCGGCGACGGGGCATTCGCCCTCGCCGATCCTCGAGGCGGCCCTGACGCCGGCGCCCTTCACGGCAAGTACCGCGTCGAGATGTGGATTGGCGCGGCGGCTCGATCAGTCATCGGCGGCCGTGATAACGGCGCTTTCGCCGTCGCCGACGTCCGCTGCAGCTGGGGCAATAGGCATGAGAACGTGCTCAGGGTCACTCCCGACCAGGACGCGGCCGGAGCGATCACCAGCGGCGGGCACAGCGTAACCGGTGGGCAGCCCTGTGTCGCCGACGTCCGCCGCGAGCATTACCAGACATGCGGGCACTATGGCGTCGTCGGCTGGGACAACTCGGCCGGTACGGTGTCGGCCACCCTCGGCCACGACAACGGGCCCGGGAATGTCGCGGATCCTCGGCCGGCTGAGATCCAGGAGCCGCTGATCGCGCTGCCGAAGCCAGAGGACCGGCTGGTCTGCCGCATCATCAGTACCGATGAGACCTGGCATCGCCCATTCAGCACGCTCGAGCTGGCTGCGCTGCAGTCGATCGTCGATCCGGAAGAGGTGTTCTTTTTCGACGAGGCCCGACAGACTTGGCGGGCACGGTACGCCTTCGACCTCGAGAGCTCGAGCGATGCGACGAAGCGGGAATGGATCGGCAACGCCGTGCCGTCGAAGTCGGCTCGAGGAATCGCCGAGACGATCGGCGAGACGATCCTCCTGGCCGAGATGGGCGAGACCTTCACCCTCTCGACCCGCGAAATCTGGGTGAAGCCCGGGGCGCTGGCCTTGACAGTCGACGCCCATCAACCGGCCTATGACATGGACGCGGGGCTGGCGTGACCGAGCGGACGTCCAAGCTGCCGACCCAGCCGTCCAGGCCCCATCTCTACACGGGTCCGGTTCGCGACCCCTATTGCCCGAGGTGCCATGCACCCATTCGGTCGCTCGGCCGGGAATGTTGCAGCCCTGATCTCACCGAAAGGAGAACTTGAGATGGCCGAGGCGGTCAACCATCCCGCGCACTACGGCGGCGCGGACAATCCATATGAGGCGATCAAGGTGATCGAGGCTTGGGGTCTCGGCTTCAGCCTCGGCAATGCCGTCAAATATATCGCCCGCGCTGAGCACAAAGGTGCAGCCGTACAGGATCTCGAGAAAGCCCGTTGGTATCTCGACCGAGAAATCGAAAACAGGAGGCAACAGGATGGATAAGGTCGACGTGCTCGACCACGGCTTTGTGCGTCTGGTCGATTCCATGGGTAGCGACCTCAGCGTCGTTCGTGCAGCTCGCGTCTCGTATGATGCGGCTTGGCGCGCTGGCGACAACGAGGGGTCGGACAAGCGACTGATCGGCTATCTCTGGCGGAATGCTCACACGTCGCCGTTCGAGGCTGTGACGATGACGTTTGAGGTCAAGGCGCCGATCTTTGTCTTTCGCCAGTGGCACCGCCATCGGACCTGGTCCTTCAACGAGCTGAGCGCCCGCTACCGCGAGCTGCCCGAGGAGTTCTATGTTCCGGATCCTGCGCTGATCGGCGAGCAGTCGAAGGACAATAAGCAGGCCCGGGTCATCGGGACCGGCGCAGTCTTGCACGAAGAGCTTTTGCTCGAGCGACGCAGCGTCGAGGTCGATCTCCTACGCGGCACCTGTGAGGACGCGTTCAACATGTACAGGCGCCTGATCGGGGGCGGTTGGCCCCGCGAGCTGGCGCGATCGGTCCTGCCGGTCAGCACCTATAGCCACATGTTCGCGACGGTTGATCTGCTCAACCTGCTCAAGTTTCTGACGCTGCGCGATCACGATCACGCGCAGTACGAGATCCGGGTCTATGCCGAGGCGATGAAAGAATTGGCCCGGGCGGTCGCTCCGGCGTGCATCGAGGCATGGGAACGCGGCAGGGACGTGTGATTGTCCGTCAACGACAGAAATCCGGCTTTCCGCGCGTCGCGTGCATGGTCGAAGGGTGCCGGCGAGGAACGACGCGGATTGAGCCCTGGCCGGATGGCACGATCGGGGTCGAAACGTGCCTGCCTCATCCGACATGGATCTGCGGCCCTCACTGGCGCCAGGTGCCGAAGCGTCTCAAACGCCGCCGCACGTTCCTCTATCGCCGCTGGCACAAGATCTGCCCGACCCGCTGCTATTGGCATCTGCCGCCGGGATCACCGGCTCGCCTTAAGGCGGTTCAGGCCGAGCGCCTGCTCGAGGAGAACTGGAAACGGATCGTCGCGGTGTTCGACGAGGGGCACATCGACGTCGGCGAGATCGAGAGGATGTTCGGATGACGTGCGAGCGCGTCACCCTCCCGGGCGGAGCAACAGCCATCGTCTGTGGCTCGCGACGGCGACCGAAATGCAAGTGCGGCCGTCCCGCCCGGCTGCTTTGCGACTGGAAGGTGCCGACCAAGCGGAGCGGAACTTGCGACGCGCCGATCTGCGACCGCTGCACTGTCTCGCCGGCTCCCGGCAAGGATCTGTGCCAGGTCCATGCGATCGTATTTGAGGAATGGAAGGCAAGCCGGTCGTGACGTTCCGCGATGGGAACGGGCCCACGTTCGACCATTACTGGCGCCTGCGCGTTCGGCTTCCCGATCGCCATGGGCAGCGGTGCCGAGTGGTCGCTCGGGGCAAGATGAACAGCATCCAGATCGAATTCGAGGATGGCGTGCGACACATCGTGAGCCGCTATTCCGTGCGGAAGGCGAGTTGGTGAACCTCTGTCGGTGCTGGGTCTGCACAGCGCTCGATTGCATGTTCCCAGACGAGGGCCAGCAGCTCGCACTCTTCGGAGATTTCCGAGGCTGGGAGCCGTCCACGACAGCCGCAAGAAAACAGGCGCTGAACCAGCATTACACAAGTCAAAAGTCGAAGAGGTAACAATCCGAAAGTAAAACTAGGCAGACGCGTTTTATTTTTGCGGTTGTCCACCGCTTCACCCGCAGTCAATCGCCAGTAAGGACCCGCAAACATTGCATTATTTACTTGCAATCAACCTTTGCGTCTCTATTTTCAGCCTTGCCCGGCGAGCGACGAGTCGCCCCGCCAGGCATCGAAAGGAATGAGCCCGCCGGCCAGCTCAGATGGCCGGCAACGAAAGGATTGGACCATGATGCATAAGACCAGAACCCGCCGGCCTCGCCGCTATGTCTCCCGCAGCCAATACCGTCGCAACTGTGAGGCGGTATGTTGGGGCGCCCTGCTCGCCGTGATCGGCCTCGCCATCGCCGCGGTTGCGGTAATCGCCGCTTCGGACATTCCTACTCACAGCGATCCGCTTGGCCTCGCCCATGGTGTCGCGCTCTTGTTCCTGATCGGCGCCGGGCTGCTGTCCTACGGCTCCTTCGGTGTCGCCGCTGGCCTCATCGCCAATGCAGGGAGTCGCTGAGATGGCGCCTGCCACTATCGCCGAGCGTGCCGCCGATCTGATCCAAGCCGGTCATTGGGCTGCCTCGAGCCTGCGCGCTGCCTTTGCCTATGCCACGTTCGGGCCGGGCGCCTATCCTAAGCCGGTCAGTGGCGCTTATCCCGACTATGCAGCGCTAATGGCATTCGAGCGCCATTGGATTGGCGCCCGGCGTCATCGCAATGATGGCCAGCTCCTGAGCGAAACCGCAACGAATAGAGCAGAGCGCGTCGGGAAGGCTGAGACGCTCAGCGCTTTGCGCCTTTTCGTCATCTCTACTCAGGGGAGTAATTGACATGCAGCCGAGCGACTATGCCATCGAGCCCCAGCGCGACACGTTCTATGGCACGCCGGAAGGCGCCGACGGCTCGACATGGTACGAGCACTGCGACGAAGCCGAAGCTACCCAATGGGCGGTCTTTGACGTCCGGGAAGGCGTCGGCGGCGCTGGCCCCGATCTCATTGAGGATTTTCTCAGCCGTGCCGAGGCCGAGGCGTTCGTCAAAGGCATCTGCTGGGGCCGGGGCGCCCGATAACGGCGAAACGCGCCGCCCGTCACCATGGCGGGCGGTTGCGTCGGTAGGAGCTGGCCGCCCTACCCTGATGAGCTGGCCAACGAAGGGAATAAGACAATGCTGGATATTATCGCCGCCACCTTCCCGCACCTGGTCGAGGCGCTGAGGCGCAAGGGGTGCAGCCGTGCCGACGCGGCCGGCCTGATCCTCGCCGCGCGCTTCGGCGAGCGCGCCACGGCTTGGAGCGCCGAAGATTGCGCCAAGGCTCGACGCGTCATCGCTTCCGCTTTCATCAACCGGCCGCGCCGCGTCCGGCTCGACGTAGGAGCCTGAGCCATGGCTGAGCCCGTTATGATCATGATTGAGATAGACGGCGGAGTCGTTGCCGGCGTCTATACCGCCGGCGTTCCGGTCCGATTCGTTATCGTCGACTATGATACGGAAGGCGCCCCCAAAGCCGAGACTCGCGCGGTCGATGGCGTTCCGGCCTTCGTCAACGGCGGCGATGCCATCGCCGACGGCCCGGCCGTGCTCAAAGCCTTTGAGGCATGGGACGGGCCGGAAGCCCCGGCGATGGAAACGAAGCCCCAGGCGATGGAAAGCGCCGCGGAGTCGGCAGAATGACGCGCCGGCGCCTTTCGCCAGGCCTAATGCGCGCTGATACGCTCCGCGCCATCGCCGCGGCCGCCAAGCGCGAAGCCGAAACGCTCGGACTCGCCAATGCCGCGCAGCTCGCCGACGATGCCGAAACAGCCGCATTCAACGCGCGGAGCGGCTATGAAGCCGCGCAAATGGTCGACACCGGCGGCTCTAGCCAATCGTGGGCGCTTCGGCGCCATGGCGCCGATTGGCAACGCAAGGGCCGGCGCTGGCTTGATCAGGCGCGCGCCGAAATTGAGGCCGCAAAGCGCGCTAAGAGCGAAGAGACAGAATAGCCGAAACGCGCCGGCCGGCTCGAGCTGGTCGACGCGTCGGAAGGGAGCGCCCGCCCCTTTCCTGATGAGGCAGGGCATTGAAGGGAAAAGAGCAATGAACGTTCTGAGCTACAGCGAAACCGACGAATGCGCCGACAACGTTCCACAGGAACGGTTGCGGACGATTTTCACGCTCGATCAGGCGCGGATCCTGGCCAAGGAGCTGATGCCGGATCAGGGCATGCAGCTGACCGACAATTTCGCGCTTTCGCTCCGTGAACGGGCGAACAGATACCGGGCCGAAACCGGCGCCAAGGCCACCTTGATCAGCCATATCGGCCGAAGGGGCGGCGGCATCGAGGCGTTGGTGGAAATGCTCGCCACCCATCCGCTGGACCGGACATGGGAGAATTACGGGAATTTCGCCTATGAGGCCGAGGCGGTCGACGGGACGCCAATCGGCGGGCTGGTCGAGGGAATCGCCTTTTCGGGCAATTTCTTCACCTATTCGTTCGGCTTCTATCTCGTCAGCAATGAAGCGGACGTCATCGAGCGACTGACCGCCGCAATCCGCGCCAATCAGCTCCGCGCCGACTATCTCGATCAGCCGCCCCCATTCAATCCGCGCCTGGTCACGGTCGAGCGCCACCGGTTCAGCACAACCCAGGGCGAGGCGTCGGTTTTCTATGATGGCGAGCTGGTCGAGCGCTTCGGCGACGACATCCGCATCCAGACTAACGGCCAATGGGAAGGCTACGGCGATCGCCACTGGCAGGACGTCGCGCGGCGCGTGCTCGCCGAGCGCCACGCCAAGGCTCGAGAAAAGGCCATGACCGACGGAAACTGAGGCGAAACGCCGGCCGATGTCGGATTTCCGATATCGGCCGCGCGTCCGCTCCCTTGGGCATGGGAGCGCTGATGAGCCAGCCCATTGAAAGGACAATGACCGATGAAAAATGAGACCATCGAGACCGCCGGCGCCGAGCTGGCCAATCCCTGTTGCGACGTCGAGCGCAAGCCGCTGGTCGACGCGCTCGCCTTCCTCAACCGTATCGTCGAGCGCCGCAATACGTTCCCGATCCTCAGCGCTGTGGCCATCACCATCGGCGATGGGGCCATGATCATGACGGCGACCGATCTGGACATTATGGCGGACGTTTCCGTTCCATGCGCCGGCACGGTGCCAGGCAGCTTTGCGGTCGACGCCGCGGCGCTTCGCGATATCGTCAAAAAGGCTAGGTCCCTGTTGAGCCTTTCGGTGGAAAGCGAGGCCGGCCGGCTGAACGTCGCCAGCGGGCGGAATCGCTATTGCTTGCCGCTGATGGCCCTGGAGATCTTTCCTTCGCTCCACGGGCCCGGCGAGGCCTCTATTCGCATCGATCTGCCAGGCGATCAGCTGGCGCGCGATCTGGCGGCCGTGGCGCCGGCCATGTCGAAGGAAGAGGCTCGCTACTATCTCCAGGGCGTCGCCGTTCAGGCGCGGGCGGGCCGGCTGTTCTGGATCGCAACCGATGGCCACCAACTGGCCAGGATCGAAAGGGAAGCGCCGGCCGGAAGCGAGGCCTTGCCGGATATCATCATTCACCGAAAGACGGTTGCGAGCATCTGCCAGCTCCTGAAGGGCGCCGAGCCCGCCACCCTTTCGATGGAAACGGACGGAAGCCGCATCGCGGTCGACGGTCCCGGCTGGCGCGTCGTCGCCAAGCTGATCGATGGGAGCTTTATCGATTGGCAATCAGTCATGCCAGGCGGCGAGGCGAGCCCGTTCGGTGACGTCGAGCTGCAGTCGGTGGCGCTGGTCGAGCTGGAGCCGCGCCTCAATGCCGGCCAGATCGCCGCTCTTGCCAAAGGCGTCGGATCAGCCCTTTCGGTGGAAACGGGCGAAAAGGCGGCGCTGCTCAGCGCCCGCGACTATCCGGAATGGCTGGGCATGAGCATGCTGCTCCGTCCGGACGCCGCGCCCAAGGGCTACGGCTTCAGCGAATATGAGCATTCCAGCCGGCATGCTTCCGGATATCTGCTCGACCTTGCCGAGCGCCGCGGGCTTCCCAAGTTCGCGGACGTCACGCTTCGGCTTACCGCCGATGGCCTGGTCCATGGCATGACGTTCGGAAAGGCGGAGTGGATCCAGCCGCCGGCCGTCGAAGTGATCGATTGGAACCGCATCGGCGCCCCCGATGGGGTGCGGACGGTCCAGCCGGAAGGCCATTGGGAATATGAGGATGGCGCCTATTCGGTGCCGATGCCTCGCACTCATCAATCGTTGGTCGCGGTGGAAATCGTCGGCGATGATGGAAAGGCGGAGTTCCACCATCTCCGCACCAACAAGGCCGGCGCGCTCGAGTTGAGCAAGGAAGCGGTCCGGACGCTTTGCGGCGACGTCGACCAGGCCGGCCGCGTCGAGATTCCGGCGCTCCAGTTCCTTCATGGCGAAATTGTCCGCGGCATGCATATTCCCGGGCCGCGATGGACCATCGATGGGAAGCGAAGCCGGCGAATGACGGACCGGGAGCAGCTCGACGCCTATTGCGCCGATCCGGCCGGCTTCATGGCTCAGCTTCGCGCCCGCCCGGCTGACTGTGATGTCGGCGCGGCCATCCAGGCGCTCGCCATGCTTACCGAGGCGTTGCCGCCGGCGCGCGTGATCCGTGTCGACTTCGCCGGTGAGGCGGAACGGCGCCGGGTCATTGAAGAGCGACAGGCCGCCGAGGAAAAGGCCGAGGCGATCACGTTCGCCGGGCCGCTGGGCGCTGTCATTGCCGGGCTGGTCCAGCGGGTCGAAGCGCTCGAGGCTGAGCGGGCGCCCCAAGCGATGGAAATGGTGCCCGTTTCGGTGGGGAGCGGAATCACCGCCGAATCGGTGTCGGAAACCGCAGAAATCAGCCGTTCCGAAGGAGCTCCGACGGTCGAAACGCCGGTTTCGAATCGCACCCCTCGATCGCCGGCACGGGAACGGCTGGTCCGGCGCTATCTGACGATGCGCCGCCAGCGCCAGATCGATCGCGCCGCGCTCGAGGCGGCCGGCGAATATGTCCGCCAGGCCGATGCGGAGCGCGACGCCATGCGGGTCGAAATGGCGAAGCCGACGCATCTCAACGGCCCCGCGCCGGCGCTGGTCGCCAGATTGCACCAGGAACGGGACTCGGCGGAAAGGCGGGCGGGAAGCGATGCCGAACGCATCGCCCAGCTCGAGCGCGCCAATGCGAGAATGGGGGAAGAGATGGAAAGGCTCGCCGGCCGCGCGATCCGGGCCGAACAGGCGCTGCAGCTCTATCGGACGCCGGCGCTCGCCTTGACGTACCAGGGCGACGCTCAGTCCGTCCAGGCTGAGGGAGCGAGCCAATGACCGCACTCGCCCCTCATCCCGCTCTGGCGCGCCGCGCGGGCGGCCGGGAGCTATGCCAGCTGGTCGACAACTGGAAAGGCGCCGTTCCGATCGGCGGCGCCATTGTCGAGCCCAAGGTCGACGGCTTCCGGGCGCTGTGGATCGATGGAGAGCTGGTCACCCGCGAAGGGACTCCGCTCGCCGGCGCCGATCATATCGCGGCACGCCTTCGCCAGCTCGAGCACGAAGCCTGCATGCCCATGTTCTTCGACGGCGAATATCAGGTCGACGGCTCTTTCGGCCGGACGCTGGCCCATTTCAGGGCCTTCGGTGGAAATGGCAGCGCCGGCACGCTCCAACTCTTCGACGCCATGCCTATGCGGGTCTGGCGGGGCGAAGATGCCTGCGACAGCCTGGAGCTCCGCCGCGACAAGCTGGATCGGCTGGTCAAGGGCAAGGAGGATGGCGCCGTCCGCCTGATGCCCTGGGCCTTCATGACCGACGTCGCCGACATCGAAGCCCGGGCACGGGAATATATCGCCGCGGGCGGCGAGGGCGTCGTGGTGAAGCAGGCGACGGCCACCTATCAGCGGAACCGGTGCGGGCTCTGGCAGCGGATCAAACGGGCATTGACGGTGGATTTGCCGATCCTCCGCCTCGAGCCCGATCGGGCCAAGCCCTATCTGCTGGGTGTGATGGTGCTCGATCGCGGCGGCCGCGAAATCCGGGTGCGGGCCGGGTTCAGCGACGCTCAGCGGATGGCATTCTGGCGCGATCGCGGCGAGATGCGCGGGGCCATTGCGGAAATCGAGGCGATGGAAATCACCGAGGCGGGCGCGCTAAGGTCGCCCCGGTTCGTGAGAATGAGGGCGGACAAGGGCCGCTGATTGGCATTGAAAGGAAGGGAAACGAATGAGTGAACATCAACCGACAAACCCGGTGTGGCAACCAATGGCAACGGCTCCTCGCAACGGCCGGTCCTTTGTACGACTGGTGCGCACCACGATCATCGGTGGCGGGCCTCCGTGTTATGAGTTTCACATCGAGCCGCTTCGACGGCGATGGGTAAGCCCAGACTCGGAAGGGGCGTGGATGGGCGCCGTCTATAGCCAAAGCGACGAGCAGGCTGCGCACGGTTGGTGGGCCACGCGCGTTCCCGTCGACCCGCAAGGACGTATTTTGATGCCCGTCGACGCCTTGCCCCGACCGCACGACGCGGAGGGTGTCCCTGATGGCGAATGAATATCAAAAGGTCCGCCTGGCAGTCAGCCATGGCCCCGATCTGCACTTCGATGGAAAGCTGCTCGGCGAATATACGACCCAGAACCGGGCCGGCACGAAGGATCGCTGGACTGAGCTTCGGCTCTGGGAGACGCCGGCCGGCAACTGGATAGCCGAGAGTGTCGGCTGTTCTTCGCGGGAAAGGGAAGGAGAGATCCGCGCCGCCGGCGTCGTCGAAGCGGCAGCCGGAGAGACCTATGGCGAGGCCGTCCGCGAAGCCATGCAGATCTGGCAGTGGACAACCGCGGCCAAGGCCTTCGCCCGCGAGCTCGGCTGGGACATCATCCAGAGGGTGGATTGATGGGCCGCCCAAGGCAGGATGATCCATCGCGATTCCGCTGGGAGGATCCGGACGAAACCGAAGGCCGGCGCCTCTACCGCATCAGGGCTGAGCAGGAAGCGCGACCATGGCTAGGCGGCCGACGGGTTCGGCTTAGAGGCGATGACCAATGAGTGCGGCAGATTTTGCCGAATGGCATGAGCTTTCGCCGGCGGAGCAGGCTCAGCGGGCAATCGATGGCGAGATTAGGGCTGCCGGGCAGCTTGGGCTGTCCGTCGAGCGCCTGAGACAGCTTTGTGAGCCTCCGCGGGCGCCCGTGGCAAAGCTCCGCCAATTCGTGCCGCGCTGTCATTCTTGCGGCCAGGCGTTGCCGCGGTGACCCGGTATCGATGGAAAGTGAGCGCGCCGGGCCAGCCGCCGGCACGGGTCGGCGACTGGTTTCCGGACCATCTGGCAGCTCGGCGGGACGCTGTGGATTGCGGCGTCGCCCGGGAGGACGAGAACGGCCAGATCTATCTAGACGCGCTCACCGAGATCGAGCCGGAGGAATCACCCCCGATCGATGGAAACGAAGGGGCTATTCGACCGCCAGTTCAGTCACGATGAACCGCGCGGGCCCGGTCGCCTTCATGCCGTGGCCGAATCCGATGTCGTTGCCACCAAAGACGAAGCCGACGCAGCACGCATGGGTAATCGCATCGCGAAAGCCGGCCGGATTATAGACCAGGGGCAATTCAGCGTTCGGATCGTTGCTCGATCGCTGGGTTGCCGTCCAGGGGCCGTCGAGCGGCGCGATCATCTCGAAATCCCCCGCCTGCAGCCGCTGGCGGACGAACGTCGCATACCACCGATCATCCTCGTAATCGCCTTTGGCGCTCCAGTTGTCGCCCTCTCGCTGGAAATACATTGTGATCTGGGCGGGATAGCGGCCGGCCAGATCCCTTTCTGGAACCGCCAGCAGCTCGGTGCCCTCTGCCATCTCGATCCGACCCTTGACGCGGATCCGGTCATGGCCGGCTAGGGAGCCGTGGTTGAAGGTGACGTAATCGACCTTCTCGCCATCGCCAGTCGGTACGTCGAAGGCAAAGCCTCCGCCGGGATGTGCTTGAGGGTGCGTCGGCACGCCTGGCGATCTGTCACCGTCCCACAGTTCTGGGCCAATATAGATCCGGCGCGTATCCACAGTGCCGCCTGGGCTGGGCGTCTTGCCGCACGTCGAGGCCGTCCGTTCAGCTCGGCGCACTCGCTTCCGGATCAGGATGAATCCGATGGCGGCCGCGATCGGGAGAGCGAAGAGCAAAAGCACGCCAAGGTCGCCCATGGCTCAATTCCTTTCGTGGAGGGGCGATGGAAAGTCGAACCGGAACCGGAACCGTCGTGAGAGCAGTCGGCTAGAACATGCTCAAAATCTGGAATTCCTTGTCGTAGCGAATGCCCGCCGGAGTATCGCGGGAATGCGTCGCGATCGGGGAATTGCGCAGATAGCCGTAATAGGTCTTGCGCTGGCGGTAGATGCTCGAGGTCGGATCGAAGCACCACAGGGCGACGCCGCGCTTTCCCAGCCGTTCGACCAGGGGCCCGAACTTGGTCTCGTAATCGGCCTCACTCATCCAGCCGAAGCGCATCATCAAGGTGCGCCAGATCTGGCCGGCCTGCTCGTCAGCGATGCCATAGCGATTGATCGAGATGTCGCCGAGATCCTCGACCCCGCGCTGCCAGCCAGGAGAGTACCAGTTGGCCGGGGTCAGCTTCTCGCCCATGACCAGCATGGCCGCCTCGAAATCGCCGGTATGGCCGCTGATGTCGATCCGCCACCAGCGCTGGCTCACCTTCTTCGGCAGCTCGATATGGCTGTGATAGAGGCCGTCCTCGCGCGTGATCGAGGGATTGATAAACGGAACCTCGCCGCTGTCGTAACCGCCATGGGTGAAATAGACTTCGGCCTTCCCGTTGAGCCCCGAAATCGCGCTGTCGAAATGCATCGCCGCCGAGCTGGACGCGCCAGTATAGACCAGGGTGGCCTCGTCGACATCGGTAGAGGTCCCGACGAGATAGGTGATCGTCGAGCCGATCCGGCGGATGAACCAATATTGCGACGTGGAATAAGCGGGGCCGGTAAACAGCTGCACGCCGTTTTCCCAGACGCGGGCGCCCAGCGCTGGATTGCCGGGAAAATAGATCGCACGATCGATGCTGCTGTTGGTGTTGTCCGTCAGCGGGTCGGTGTTGACCCCGAAGAACATATCCTTGTTCGTCGTGACCGGCTTGATCCTGAGCACGAAATCGCCGCTGATGCTGGCGAGCGAGACGGCGCTGGCATTATAGGCGCCGTCGGCACCGCTGGTCTTTTCCACCGAATATGGACCGCTGAGATTGACCGTGGTGGTGTTGCCATTGTCGCTGATGGCGCGAAAGCCGGGGCCGTCGACATCCGTCTGAGTGCTCGCCAGATTGATCCGGAAGGTTGTGCCGGGCAAGGCGTTCGCAGCCAGCATGGAGACGAAATCGATTGGCTTCGCGGTCCCGAAATCGCCCCTGATCCAGAGATTGCTGTTCCCGTTCGATTTCCACGTCATCCCGGGCGCCTTGAACTCGCCCAGGTGCGATGCAGGCTTCTCCGCCCGCTCGTTGCCGGTGGCGATCGTGCCCAATGGCGTGGGAATGACGGCGAAAGGAAGCGTCGGCATCTAAGCTCAACCCCAACTGATGATGGTGGACCGGTCCTCGCCAGGGCGGATCCCGAACTCGACCGCCGCGGCGCTATGTGCCGCCGATCTTTCGTCATCGATCACGGCGACGGCCGGAGTGGTCTGGCTGTAATCGAGCGTGCCGGTGAGGCTCAGCGCCTGATTGACGTCCTGGCGGAAGCGACGACGATCGGCGCCGAGCAGAGCCAGTCGGGCATCGGCCATGACCTGAGCGTCGGCTATGTTGTCGAAAAACGTCTCGACCGGCTCCGGACCGCTGTCCCGTGCCTTCTCGCCATATCTCGTCTTGGTCGCGCTGTTCTCCGCCTTCACCGTCCGCCATTGCTGGGTGATGAAGGCGACGCGCGCCGAAGTGGCGACCATGGATCAGCCGCCGAACAGCCGGCCGAAGAAACCACGCTGGGATCGTCTCAGCGCCGTGCGATGGTTCTCAAGGCAGGCTCGATAGATGTGGTCGACGGCGCCCGGGCGCTCGTTCGCCTTCTCGAGCTGGCCGGACTGGCCGACATAGCCCTCCATCCACGGCTGGGCGTCCTGGTGCCCGTCGGCGTGCTGGCGCGCTTCCGGCACCGGCACTCCTTCAACGGCCTGGAGCAGCATCGCCGGGATCAGCGCCTCGCAACGCGGCACATCGTTGGTCATTGCGGTTGATACGCAGGCGGCAAGCGGCACGCTGAGTAGCGAGACCGCGATCAGCTTCAGAAGCATTGCGAATTTCATCGATACCCTCCTTCACGGTGGCGTCAGTCTCCGCGTCGGAGGTGCTGACGTTGGAAACGGTGTTCATCGCTTCGGCACCGGACTCGATCGACGCTTCAGCCTGGCCCTTGGCGGTCCGGGCTTCCTGCTTCACGGTGAAGAAGCTGGTGCAGGCCGAGGGCCCGACGGCGATCAGCAGGACGATCAGTCCAATCGCGACCAGCGCGGCGATTATGCGGGGCGTGAAGGTCATATGACCAACCTCCCGCATTTGGTGCAGTTCTTCCCGGTTCGGAAAGGTTGCCAGGCCCGGCAGTTGTCACGACTGCACTTGGTGCGGAAGCTGATGACTAGATAGCCGATCAGGAGAGCAGGCCAAGCCAACGCGGCGCCGCAGCCGACCAGTTCGCCGCCATGTTGAGATTGGGCTCCCGGCTTCGTCATCTCGCGGGCGATGAGCAGCCAGATGGCAATGATGCCGAGGCCGTAAACGATCAGTGCGATTTGCCACCAGTCCATGGGGACCTCCTCCATTTGTCGATGAAATAGGCGATGGTGAGACAGCCGAAGCCGATGAGGCAGAGCAGCCCGAAGAGGTAACCGGCGAGCTCGCGCGCGAGGCGGCGTAAGCGCCGTTTCACTTAGGATCCTCGGGCGGAATGATCCTGGGCATGACGCTGAGGTCGATCTCGCCGACAAAGCCGGCGTGGATCAGAGTCAGCGCCTTTCGCCCGTGCGGTTTCTCAGTCCAGTTGAGCGAACCATCCTTGTCGGCGTGAAGATGGGCGGAACCGAGCACTCCGGCGACCGCACCACGAATAGACCGGGCGAGAATGTCCGCATCATCGGCATGATCGGTCCACGGAATGGCGACAAGATCGATATCGCGGGCGAGGCTACCGTGAACGGCGATCGCATAACCGTGGTGCCGTGCAACCATCCGGATGGGATCCAGGAGAGCCGGCAACATCACTCCAATGAAAGCCGCCGTCGCCGCCCGAAGCGTCGGATTGAGATGCTTGTCGCTCATTCCATGGTCTCGACAGGCACGGGCTCACCCGGCGGCTGCTCGATCGTCACCGTCTGGGGCTTGTCGCTCGGGCTTGAGGCCGAGAGCTGGTCGGTGACCCGCTCCATCTGGCGGCTGCTCGAGAGCGCCACGAGCGCGGACAGGACGTCGGCGAGCTTGACGATCGCGCCGCCGACAATGGCGGAAAAGACCGACTCCGCCCATTCGGGCATGTTCCGGCCGAAGGCGATGGTACCGATGATGGCGAGGATGATGACGACGATCCCGCCGCCGATCAGCATCAGGACCCGGCGATCGCCTTCACGATCGCGCCAGGCGTTCGGATTGCCGTTCATCGTCCCGCCCTTTCCCGACGAAGCATCTCCTCGATCAGGGCGTCGAACCTCTCTTCGACCTCGGCGAGGCCAAAGGTGCCGCCGTTAATGGCGCGACGATCGTCGGCGACGCCGGGCGTCGCGGCCTGGGCATCAAGGCCATGGCTTTTCCAGAACCATCCCGCGGACATCATGCCGCCCTCGCGGGTGCGAACGTAGGCAGGCACCTCGTCGACGCTGATGCCCATCGCCTTGGCGAAGGCGCTCTGATTGGCCCGGCCGGTGATCTGCTTCGGTCCATAGCCCCTGAACCGCCAGCCATCGCCAGGCTCGGTGTTACCGAGGTTCTTCCGGCCCCACTCGCCGCCATAGAGAATATTGGCCAGCGCCTCCTGATTGGCCGGGTGCTGGGCATTGCGGCCGAACCTATGTGCATCACCGACGCTGATGCGATGACGGCCGAACTTGGAGATCAGGGCCTCGGTGGAATAATTCAGGCTCTCCGTCAGTCTGGTAAGGCCGGCGCTCTCGACACTGATGTTGGCGAGAAAGCTTGCCACCTCCCGAAAGGTATCGATCCCCCAGCGGACGCAGGCGGCCCGGGTCGGCTCGACCCATTGAACCAGTTCGGCGAGACTGTTCTGAGGGAATGCGATCTTGAGCAGCGCGGAGTCGATCATCGCCTGAGCCGGCGACAGCGATCCGGTGATGGCTTCTGGCGGCTTCGGCTGGATCGGCTGAGGGGCCGGCACCGGCCTCGCCTCGCCAATCGCCTTCCATAGCGCGGCCCATGTGATCGGGCCCATGACTCCGTCGGCCGCGACGCCAAGGCGCGTCTGCAGCCGCCGCACCTCTGCGACGTTCATCGGACTTCCTTTTCAGATCCGTGCGGCCAGCCTCAGCTGGCGCGGGAGAACCCCATGAAGGCCAGGATCCCGAGCGCGAGCGCGAGCAGCCACGGCCCAAATCTACCCAGCCATTCGAGAAGGCCGACGGCACCATCGCGGCGGTTCTTGTCGGCCTTCAACTCATCGATCTCGGCCTTCGCCTCGACGAGATCCTGCTTCACCTGTTGGACTTCGCGATCGAGGCGGTTTGCTTCGATCCTCACCACGCGGGTGTGGATGTCGCTGACCTGGCGAAGAAGCTCGCCATTCGAGGTCTGGAGCTGTTTGACGCTGTCGGTGAGCCCCCGAAGGGCCTCGATCATAATCAGCTGAGCCGCGTCCGCCGGCGTGTGCGGCATCATCAGCTGGCTGGCCTCGTCCTGCGGCATCTTTACTCCCACCCTACATTTTCGGCCGCCGCCAACTTCTCGGCGCCCGTCTTTCCAGACCTGATCGCTCGCCGCGCCATCTCCGCTCGGGCTTCATAGATGGCGATCTTCCGGACCCTCGGGCCCAAATGCTCCTCGACAATGGTGGCGGTCTGAGCGAGCGACGCGCCGGCTTCCACGGCCAGCATGGTCAGAAAAGGCCAGCGCGCCTGGCGATCAGCGGCGGCCATCGCCTGGACCGTCGCCGTCGGCACCGACTTCAGATCCTGCAGCTCGTACCATTTGAGCAGTGTCGAGATGAGCCGCGACAGGCGGAACAGCCCTCGCTCGGCATCGTCCTGGGCCTCGTCTAGCCGCCGAAGCGCAACTGCTTCAGCCGCAGCGACGTCCTCGACGATCGCGCCATCGACGACGCGCTCGATTTCGTCGTCGGGCACGCGCGGCAGCTCCGCGGCGACGATCCAGCCCGGGTAGCCGGCCACCTCTCCGTCGATCATCTCACCGGCGACGTGCTGGATCTGACCGTCTTTCTCGATGCGGTAGATCATGCCGTGATGCTCACTGTTCCGGTGACGCTCATCGTCTTGGGTCCGCTGGTGAGCCGAGCGACCAGCCGCCAGCTATAGGCGGTGCCGGCCGTCCGTCCCGTATCGGCGACATTCAGTGATATTTGGCCCGTATTGTTGAGACTGTAGATGCCGCTCTCGACATCGATGGCCGGATCCGGATCGGAATTGACCAGGCTGCCGACGTCGGTCCAGACGCCGGCGACGTCGCGCTGCACCTTCACCTCGACGTTCCAGGAGCCGTTCGGGCTCGCCACCTGGGGATTGACCGTGAGCGTCGCGACGACGTTCGCCGTCGTCTTGCCCGTCGGCATCGTGCCGGCCAGCGAGCCGGTGATGTCAGTGAACGTCGTTGTGCTGAAGCCGGTGAAACCGCTCGTTTTCTGAGCGATCGTCGACGTTCCGCCGCCGCCGCCGTCTCCACCAGCCGCCGGGGCCGGCGCGATCGATTTCGTCAGCTTGACCGGGTGACGCGTCGTCAGTGTCCCCTGCACCGCCTTGAGCTCGATCGTCGCCTCGTTCGAGCCGAGGCTACTCAAGGTGAAATTGCACGAGCCGGCGCCAGAAATGCTCTGCACGCCGGAAGCGCTGGTGAAGCCGTTCACCGTGCCCGTGAGGACGGTATAGGACCAGACGATGCCGCTGGTCTGGGCAACCCCGTTCTTGAACAGCTTATAGACCAGCGTTCTCGGCAATTCTCCGCTTTCTGCGGCGCCGAGATAGTCGTAGCGGACTGTCGCCTCGGCAGGGCCGAAGCCGATGTTGCGAGTGACGTCGGCATTGTCCTCGACGCCGCCGAGCTTGGCGTCCCAGATCTTCCAGTGCGAGTTCGATGTCGTCGGCAGCGTCGGCGGAGCCGTCCCGCTGCCAGGCGTCGTGTTGATATAGACCCAGCGCACCGACTGGTTCTCGACGATATTATTTTCCCGATACCAGTCAGATGCCGAGTAGACCCCGCGCTCGACGTAGGGCGCGAACGTCGCGATCTCGTCGAAGCTGTGGACCCGCCAGGACCGCTGCGCGCCCATCTCGACGCGCCAATATGGCGGCCGGACCTCCATCTCCACCGAGGAAATCACGGCGGGGAGACGGCGGCCCTGCGCGTCCAGTGTCATCGCGGTGGCGCCGATCACCGGCCGGGTGACGAACAGCTTGCCGAGCAGCGAAATACCGGCCTGGGCATTGCACGGCCGCGCCAGCCGCTGCGCCAGCTCAAGCACCGTGGTCTGTTCCTTCAGCACCAGGTTGATGTTGTACGGCACTGCCGCATCCAGCGCCGTCAGCGATGCGCTGTCGATCGATCCGGACGCGATTCCGGCATTGGTGGCAATCCGGCTGATGATCGCGCCGGTCTTGCGGATCCACACCCCGCCGGGCTTGTCGCCGTCGACATCGCCGGTGATGACTCCGAAGGCCGGTGCCCCGAGCCGGACCAGTCCCTGCGCCAGGCATGTCGCCCAGCGGCCGTTGGGGATCGTCGCCGCGATCAGGGCGGCATAGCTGGCATGGTCGGCGACCTTCGCCCCGAAGTCGGATCCGCGCTCGTAAAGCGTAGTAACCGCCTCGATCGGGCCGTAGCCGCTGAACTGATAGACGTTGTTCGTCGCATCGATCAGGATCGGCTCGACGTTCGCGGCCCGGCCGAACACCCAGGGCTTGGGCTGGTTCTTGATGTCGGCGCCACCCTCGGCGCCGCCGGTACCGGCATAGCGGGCGGTGAGGACGTCCGCCTCAAAAGGCTCGGTGTTGACCTTGGCGGTCAGCGTCAGCCGGTTTCCCTCGGCCTGGAACCGGTCGACCTTGCCGACGAACAGGATGGTCCAAGGCCAGGCAGTGCCGCTGGAGCCGCCATAGAAGGTGACCCCCGCACCCGCCCAGGCGTAGCCGCGGACATTCGGGTCCGCCTTCTCCATGCCGTCGAAGAGCAGAGTGAACGATGCCTCGCCGGGCGTGATGTCCGATGAGAAGTCGCCATCGAACAACCTGATGCCCAGCGCCGGCGGCTGGTGTAGCGCCGGCCACCATTTCTGGCTGTTCAGGCCCGTGATGTTGCGATCGTGCGAAGAGGCGACGCGGACCGTAGGCCGAAGCCCGGTCGACTTGTTCAGCGGGGTCAGCTCGGCGAGGACAAGCATCGTCGCGGTCAGAAATTATCGAAGGGGTCGAAGAACAGATCGCGCGACCGGCCGCCTCCGGCCGCGTGCAGAAGCAGAGCGCCCATATTGGCGTTGAGGGTGTCGAGCCGGCCGCCGAGCTCACCGACAAGGAAGCCGCCGAGATGGTCGATGGCACCGACCACGGGAGTGGCGTTGTCGTTGGCGGCGCCACCCCCTCCGGTGCCGGTCTGCCCGCTGGCGATGCTGATCAGGTTCTCCTGATCGGACAAGGCCTTCTGGGTCAGCTTGGTGATCTCCTCGAGCACCTGGAAGTATGGCGTCGTCGAACCATAGATCTCCCGGGTGATCTCGTTCACCAGGCGAGCCGCGTCGGCGAAGGACTCGTAATCGACCTTCTTACCGGCCGCGAGGTCGGCGGCGAGAGGATCGTATTTGGCCCGCGCCATGGTCAGCCGCTCGCGCAGCGACAGGGCGTCGTTGTTGACGGTGAGATCGTCGAGCAGTGAGCGAAGGGCCGACGTCATCCGCTCGCCGGCTTGCTTGATCGCCTGCTCGCGCTCGAGTTGATAGAGCTGTTCCAGCTGGGCGAATTCTTCGGTGGTGGCGCCGGCTTCCTGGAAGATGCGGCGGAGCGAGTCGAATTCCTTCTGCAGCGTCTCGAGCGCGGCACCCACCGGGTCCAGATGCTCCTTCAGGCGCGTGAACACGCTCTCGAACTTGAGGGCCTTCTCGATGCCGCTGTCGATATCTTTGGCCACCTGGAGCAGGCGCTGGGTGCCCTGCCTCAGGCCGGCAATCACCCCATCCTTGATCAGGTCCAGAACCGCGGCGCGTACCGCCGCCTCGGCATCCTCGCCGAAGTCGATGGCGCCCTTCTTGGTCTTGGTGACGCCGCGCCCGGTCGGGTCGACGCGGTAATTTCCATCCCGCATGCCGATCGAGACGCCGCCGATGCCGCTGAGCACGCTGCCGCCGAACAGCTCCGCGATACGGTTCACCGTGGAAATCACGGAATCAGCCGCCGTATTGGTCTGGCCCCTGAGGTTCTTGGTGCCGGAGCTCGAGGCGACGATGAGTTGCCCATCGGCACCGAAGCCGATGGTCGACGATGCTCGAGGCGTGCCCTTGATCAGGCCACCGATCGTGCCGCCGATGATCGAACCGATCGCCGCCCCTACGCCAGGCGGCAGGCCGGGAATGAAATTGCCCAGGGCGCCGCCGATCTGGTTTCCGGTGTTGGACTGCCGGATGCCAATCGTCTGAGCGATGCCACCGACCATCTGGCCGATCGCGGCACCCTCCATCGCCTTACTGAGGCCGGCGCTGACGTCTTTGGCGAGACGCGGCCCCAGCACCTCCTGGAGGATCCCGGTAAAGGCTCGCGCCATGAAGTTTCTCGGGTCGAGATGATCATTTGGCCCGGCGAACTTGCCGCCCTTGGCGATGATGTCGATCGTTTGCTCGCCGTCGCGCAAGGCCGAGGTAAAGCCGAACATCTCGTTGAGCACCGCTGTGGCGCTGTTGCCCATGTTCGTCGTGGCGGAAGCAGCTGTCGTCGCCGCATCGGCCAACTGCTCGACAGCATTGCCGGCCTGAGCCGCCTGTTCGGGAAAGCGGAAGCTGAGCGGGTTTACGTCCTGTCCGCCGACCTTGACCCGATAATGGAGATGGGAGCCATCGCCGCCACCGCGCGCCTGCACTCGGCCAGTGTTGCCAACAGCGGCGATGATATCGCCGGCGCTGACGAAGGAGCCTTGAGTGACGCGCGCGCTGGATAGGTGAGAATAGGAGCTCGTCACTCCGCCGCCATGGTCGATGACGAGATAACGACCTGATCTGGCGTTCTCACCGACGACGAGCACGGTGCCAGACGCTGGCGCCTCGATCGCGTCGCCAATCCGTCCGTCGATATCGAGCCCTGGTGATCCGTCTCGGACGTGGGCGGCAAAGCCCTTGGTGATGGCCCCTTGAAGCGGAAGGCGACCGGTTGGCCCCAAAATCGGATTGTCGTTCGCCGCGGCCACGCCGACGGTGGAAAGGCGGGTGGCGGCCTGATCGAGAGCATTGGTGAATCGAGTTGCTGCAGCGATCACCGTGTCAATCGATTCGGCCTGATCGCGATGGGCGCCGCTCAGCGTGTTCAACTCGGCGCGGAGATCACCGATCGATGTCGCATATTCCTCATTCGCCCTGCGGACCTGATCCCGACCTGTGACGAAATCCTCGAGCTGTCGAAAAGTGTCCCCGAAGAGACGTTCAACGATGACACGAGAGTTGAGCCGGCGGAACGTCTCGCCGATATCGCGGCCGATGTCGCGCAGATCGCTTAGACCCTGCGGCGGATTGGCCAGCGTGTCCTCGAGAATGCCGCGGAGGTCATCGGCCGCGTTCAGATAGGCTTGCTGCTGGTCACGGATGATCTCGAGCTGCCGCGACTGCTCGCGCAGGGCGGCCACGCTGTCGACGATCGTCTGGCGCCGCTCCTCGCCGAGGGGCCCGAGCCGCTCCTCGAGCTGGTGGATGACGGAAAGCGCCTGAGCCTCATCCTCGCGGCCCTGAACCATGAGTTGGCCGATTTCGTAGGACCGGATCTGATCCTCGAGAAATTCGCGATACGGCCGCATCAGCCCGGCCTCGACCAGGCGGGCGGCCTCGGCGATCTGTGGCGCAAGCTCCGGGAACTGCTCGCCGGCGGCGGTCAGCTCACGCATCGCGTCCGCCGCCTGCTGGACCAGCCGAGGAGCCTCGGCGAAATCCTCGGTGATCTGGCGGATCAATCCTTCGCGGATCGCGGCGCCGGCGGCCTCCGCCTCACGCTGCATCTCGTCGAAGCGAGGCAGCTTGCGTCGCTGGGCCTCGGCCAGGATTGCATCGAGCCGGCGAACCGCCTGCACGGCCTGGTCGACCAGCCTCGGCTGCTCGTTCCATTGCTCGTTGAGCCGCTGGATCTCCTCGAGACGCTGTGCCGCGAGCTGAGGGCGATTGTCCTCGCGAGGGCGGTTGCGATCTTCCCGTCGCAGGCGAGGATCAAGCCCGCGCCCTTCCAGGGCCGCGATCTCCGCGGTCCGGGCGGCGATTTCTTCCTGAGCATTTGAGAATTCGAGGAACAGCTCGAGGGTCTCGAGCATCGTGGTTCGCGCCAGCTCGCCCGCCTGGACCATTCCCTGCAGTTCTCGGCGGACGGACTGGATCTGCGATGGATCGGTCAGCAGCCGATCACGCATGGACTGGAGACGCTCATTCCCTCCGAAACGCTCGCTGGAGATACCCTCGAGAATGCCGGCAAAGGGAAGCCTGTCAGGGCCCATCGCAATCGGATAATTTCGCTGAAGATCTCGCTCAGCCTGACGGGCCGCCGCCTCGGCGGTCGTGAGCGCGAGCTGGGCCTGGAGCCACAACGTCTCGCGCAGGGCCACGTTGTGATCAAGGAACTTGCCAGTCGAGAGATCGATCACCTGGCCGAGGCGACCGGACGCATTCTCGAATGCCCCCGCCTTTTCAACGAGCTCGTCGAGACGGTTCGCAGTCTCTTCGGTCTTGCCGAGGAAAGTCGTCAGACCCGCGACGGCGATGAAGAGTGCCGTGCCCCACGGACCGGAGAGAAATGCGCCGACCCGGCCGAGAGCCCCGTTCATCTGGCCCATTGCGAAGGCGGCCTGAGTGCCCTGCTGGATCAGGATCTGTCCAACGGGCACGCCCATCTGCGCCTGGATGGCCACGTCGGCGAACTGCTGGCCGAGCTGTACCGAGGCGAACCGGGCTGCACGGCTGGAAGCGGCCACCTGGTCCTGTGACTGGACCAACCCGCGATTGGCCTGGATGACTTGCTGCGTTCCGGAACGGGTCTGGTTCAGTTCGGTCTGAAGCCGCTCCATAGCGACGACTTGCTGATTGGCGCCGCGAGCGGCTTCTTCCGCCTCGATCGCGGCGGCGCGCGCAGCCTGGACGTAGAGACGCGTCGCCTCCGTCGTGTCGCCGCTCGCCAGCGCCGCCCGCTCAGCCGCCGTGGCAACCTCGCGCAGCGCGATCGCATGCGCCTCGGCAGCGGCGGCGGCGGCGCGATAATTGCCGACACCGAGATCCAGCGAGCCGAGCTGGTTGCGGGGCATCGCCAGCGCCCGCTGGGCGATGCGCTGAACCTCTGACATTGAGCTTTCGAAGTGTCGGCGCACCTGATCGGCGGTGGCGAGAGACGCCTGCTCGAAAGCCGCGAAGCCGCCGCCCGGTTGGTACTCATCTCTGATGAATGCCGGGAAAACCGACGACTGAGCGGGCATGGCTACCTTTCAAAACCGTCGTTCTGCATGGCGGCTCGCCGGTATTCCGGGAGCCTCGCCTGTTCGAGCGAGACGATCTGGTCGACGTCGACCCGCGCCACCCGGCTGGTGCTCCGGATCCCGACGAAGGCGACAATGAAATCCTTGCGTTCGCGGCTGCCGCCGATGGCGCCGCGTCTGGGAAGCCGGCGAGCCCTGCCCGGCCGGCCGAAACGATCGACAGTGACGTTGCGGACGATGAGCAGCGCCTCGCCGCGGTGGCGGCCCGGGATCTGGACCAAGGGCCCGATTCTCTGTTCAAGTCCGCTGCTGCGATAGCGGGCCGGGGTCATTCGATAGCGGCCAGCTTTGCGCTTGATTTCATCCGTCGAGATCCACAGCCAGGCGCTCCTCACCGGCCGGATCTCGGCCCCTTCGGTATACGACTCGATGGCTCCAACGGTCCGCTCGTTGCGGCCCTTGATGAAAACATAGCCGCTCGAGCTGAAGCCCTCGGCGCCTCTGCGCTTCACCCCATGCCCCGACTTTAGATCGGAACCGTAGCCGATGGCGTTGCCGAGCCGGCCGAGGCCAGCCCCGCTCATCGCCGCCCGGATCTGCTGGTGAGCCTGACGCGCCGCCCGATCGGTAGAAATCAGGGATGCCCGTTCCAGGCGCTGAATGCAGTGCCGGCGGAAAGTCGCGAACTGGCCCGGCCTGCCGATCGTCGGTCCACGCGCCACCTCAGCCGCCTTTCTTGTACCTTTCGAGGACGCGGCCGATGATCGCGAAGGCCCGTTCCAGCTTCACGGGCTGGTCGAGATAAGGCCGCCCATCGGGCCACTGGATGCCGCTCAGGCCGCCGCTGCAGTTGCGGTAAAGCCTGACGAGATGACAATCATGCGGACCAGCCAGTTCGGCGAAGGTCCGCTTGCCGGTCGAGACGAGATGTTCGACGCCGGCCCCGTCGATGACGACGCGCCAGATCAGGCCGTCGCGGACCCGGAACTCGCCGGCGCCTTCGATCGTGCAGCCCCCGTTGGCTTCGACCGTCTCTTCGTCGAACCATTCGGGGCGGCTGCTGAAAGCGGCGGCGATGGTGAGTTTTTTTCCTGATCCTTGGTAAGCATCAGGCGGAGATAGGCCGCGGTGCAGAGCTGCATGAACGCGGTGCCGACCTCGCCGACACCTTCGACCCGGTTCTCCTTCGCCTTTTTCTCGATGCCGGCCAGGGCTAGCTCGACCTCATCGATCCTCTCGAGCGGGACGGCGCCGCTCTCGCGAGTGTAGGAGACATCGAGACCTTCCCAGCCCACCGTGAACATGCTGATCGCGATCCGGCCGGACTCGTCGGCGAACCTCTTGTTGTCGGCCGCCATCTTGCTGAGCGGCCGGTGGGCGCGGATCAGCCGACCGGTGAGTTCGCTGACATGCTCCGATTCCGCAGGATCCGGATTGCCGCCCTGGTCGAGCAGTTCCCAATAGGATCGAAGCCGGGCGGCATTGGGCTCGAAATCGGCTGGCGACCAAAGTGCCTGGAGGGCCTTGAGCATTTCGGCACGGAATTGGTCCGCGCCGTGGGTCTCTAAGCCTTCGGCCATCAACCGATATTCGAACTGCCTGAGCTCGCGCCCGCTCGCCGGCCTGAGCAGGAAAACCGGCGGAGCGGGTACGTTGGCAAGAACGGCCGGAGTGAAGCGCTCCAGCTCGTCGCAGGATGCAGGCGCGGACGCCATGTCTGTTTCCCCTTATGTTGACGATCAATAGTACGGGAACGTCAGCCCGATCGTTTTCTCGGCGCCGTCGACATAGGCGTCGCCGCGCGTGGTGAAGAAGTCGCCGCCGGCCTGCGCTTCCGGATAGTTGAGGCGGGCGTGGGTGGCGACGAACCCGACATAATTGCCGCTTGCCAGGCCATAGAGCAGCTGGATGGCGTGCTCGGCCTGAGCAGCCGCAAGAGCCTGGAGATCGAGGAAGCTCTTCGACACCTGGTTGAGGTCCAGGGTCAGCGTCCGCCGCGTCTCGGTGAGCTGCGCCGGATCGGAGCCGCTGGTCTTGTTCGGGTTGGGCGGGAAGCCGACCCGGGTACCGAGATCCAGCGAGATCGATGATCCGCCCATGGCGAGTCCGCTGACATGCTGCTTACCGCCCTTGAACGGAGGGATGGCCACCGAGGACGTCACCACTGGCGCCGCCTCGTCGAGATCGCTCTGGGCGTCGCCGCTGAAAGTGCAGCTCAGCCGCGGATAATCGGATCCGCCGCCGCGCGATGCGGTCGGGAAGATCAGGCGGGCGCTCGAGGGCGCCATGTCGAGGAAGTTGTAGCGCCGGTTGCCCTGCCACAACGAGAAGCTGAGCACCGGCGGGGTGCCGGTGGCGGCCAGCGTGTAGGCGAGCTGCTTCGGGATTTGGTAATTGCCCGAATAGGCGCCGCCGGCGGTCTGGGCAATGTGGGCGACCTTACCGGTACCGATGTAATCCCGGATCATCGCCAGCGAAGCGGGCTGGCCGATCGTCCCCAGCGAGGCGAGCTGGATCGCGAGGCCGGTATAGAGATCGTCGGTCGCGACGGCGCTGACGCCGAGATTGGCCGTGGTGGTGGTGCCGCCCGCGGTGAGCGCCTCGGCCGCCGCCGGAATCGCCGCGGAGACGACGTTCTCGGTGAAGCCAAGAGCGCGAAGGACCCGGCCTGGAATGAAGGCATCGGCCGCCGGGGGCGAGGCGCCGCCCGGTCCGCGCAAGAGGATATCGAAGGTGACGTCGTAGCTGGCACCGAGAACGATCGGCCCCGGCCGGTGGATCGAGCCGCGATATTCCGGATTGTCGCTCTGGATCGGCGTCGGCCGCCAGGACAGGTTCGCGACGGGGATCGCGTCCGCGCTGGTCGGCGCGGCGTAAGTGGCGGGCGCGCTCTGCGCCTTGATCGCCAGCGAGGAATTGGCGGTGAGGTCGACCATGGCGAAAATCTCCTATTCGTCTGAGGTCACGCGACGTCGGTTTCGGCGTCGGGCAGAATGGGCGTGCCGGCGCGGCTGGCCTCGATGGCCTCGCGCATCTGGGCGTTGGTCGCGTCGGCGAACGGGATCACGACGCCCTCGGCATTGCGGGCATGGGTGACGCCCTCCTCGCCGGCGAGGTCGATCAGCGCGGCCTTGTCGAGCTTTCCAAGAGTCGGCGCCTCGGCGATCGACTGAGCGGCGCGAGCAGCGGCTTCGTCGGCTGAGATCGCGACCGTCTCGGCGATGACACCGGCGTTGCGTGCCTCTTCGGGCGTGGCGCCGTCGGCGAGCGCGTCATGAAGGGCGTTGAAATCGACACCGGCGGGCGGCAGCTGCACGGCAGCCGTGTTCTGGTCGGCCATCTAAGGTCTCCTAGGTTGCTGATCAGGGAATGAGCCCGGCGGCACCGATGATGGTCCGGTGATCGCCGAGAGGGGTCAAATAGAGAATCTCGATGGAAAGGGCCCTGGCGCCATGGTCGGCGCGGACATCCTCGTCTCCACCGCTGGAAATCAGGATCACGTCCTGAGCGACTCCGCCCAGGGTGCGATCGACAAAGAGGGCGGCGACGACGTCCGCCTCGAATATGCGAAGCCTGGCGCCGTTCGCCGCGGACGCTTCGACGCTGACGATCATGTCGAGGTCGACGCTGGCCCGGTGAAGGGTCTCGCCGTGGCTGTGGGGCTCGTAGGACGTGCGGTTGTGAAGGATGTTGATCGCGTCGAGCTCGGCGTTGCCATACTCCTCATCCTCCGGCCGATCGATATCCACAGTCGTCGCCGTGGCTACGATGCTCGCCTTCAGGGCGGTCAATATCTTGTCGAGGGCGGGCTCGCCGGCCATCAGACCGGTTTCCGCTTAAGCACGACGAGCCAGTTCTTGCCGCTGTCGTCGAGCCTCACGTTCTTCGCCAGGAACGCTTCACCGGGCCGCCTCGGCAGCTCATAGGTCGCGCCGGCCGCCTCGGTCCTGGTCGCTTCAGTCAGCGGGATCTCCACGGCGCAATCGCCCTTGACCACCCGTGAGCCGCTGATCAGTTCCGCCTCGTCGCCATAGTCGACGATCGCCTTGAATTGCCTGGCGCTGCCGCCAGACGGAGTGAAGGTGATGGTGTCGCCCAGAAGCGTCAACGTGGTGCCGTTGAGCGTCTCGTCGAGCGCTTCCAGGTCGACAGCCATCCCCTGCCCTCAGCCTACTCGGTCGGAGCGCCGCCGCCGGCGCCGCCCAGATCAGCATTGAGGGTGTCAAGACGCGCCTGCGTCTTGGCCTTGCCCTTCACCGTCACCGGAGCGTCGAGCCCCGGGCCGGTGATCTGGTACTGGCCGATGCCTTCGGCCTTGGTGACCGTGAACCGGCCGGCGTTGAAGTCGCCGGCCGGCGCCGCGGTCGCGGTGCGGGTACGCGCCGCAGGCGTCCGGGTGGCGGTCCGTCTCGGCGCGCTGGTGCGCGTCGAAGTAGATCCGCCGCTTTTCGGAATCACGCCGTTCCGCTCCAGGCGAGCACGATACTCGTCGGGGATGTTGGCGGTTTCCTTCCCTTCGTTGAAGATCACGAAGCCGCCGGGCGTGTGCAGAGTGTAGCCCCTGAGGGCCTTGGCCTTGAAAGCCATCGTCTTTCTCCTTCTAACGATCGGCTCAGGTGCGGGCGACGCGCAGGATCAGGTCCGGGCGCGTGTTCAGCATGAGCGGATAGGAGTAGATCTCCGGCTGGACCCACATATCGCGATCCTTGTCGCGGACGATGAGCGGGTAGAACCGGCGCCCGAGCTGCCCCGCCATGCTGAGCTGTTCGGAGAACGGCCCCATGACGTGGCGGAACATGCCCGGCACGTTGGTGGGGAAGATCACCGCCTGGTCGGTCGGGATCGCGATCTCCGAATTGTCGTCGGAGCCGCGATAGTTGATCCAGTCGACGCCGCCGTACCGGAAGGTTTCGAACGGACTCTGATTGCGCAGATCCGACGCCGCCTGCCAGTTGTAGAACGTGGTGCGGACCTCGGCATGGCTGATCAGCGCATCCCAGAACGCGTCACCGGCGAGGCCGATGAGGCGGGTGGCTGGGCTGGCGCCGGCGGCCCGGATGAGCGGCCGGACAGCCTGGGATCGGATCTGGGTGCCCAGAGCGCCCATGACGGGGCTCGCGGCATCCAAATTGAGGTCGATCGCAGCGGGTTCCGCGATGCCCCATTCGGTCCAGTAATTGGTGAGGACCGTGGTGCCGTCTGCGTCCACGACCTTGCCCTGCACCGCGCCGAGCCGCATGTGCTCGAACGTATATTCGGCGTCCTGGACCAGCCGCTGCTGTTTCCGGGCGATGATCTGCTGGACCGTCTCCAGCTCGGTGCTGCCGGCGTTCGGAACGACGTTCGAAATCTCGTGCGCCCGAAGCTTGTCACCCTTGGCGACGCGCGGGATGATGAACGGGCGAACGTTCTTCACGTCCGGTTCGGCGACCTCGATCGGCGCACCGCGAAGCGTGGTGCGGATCAGGGCCAGCTGGCCCTGCTTCAGCCCGACGCCGACCGTATCGGTAGAAACCGGATCGGCATCGAAATACTGCTCGAGGAAGCTCGGCTGGAACGGCATCTTGTTGACCGGTTCCAGCATGGTGGTGACGCCGAATGCGTCGTTGTTGAAGATGTCGAGAGTGATCGGCATCGGAGGATTCCTTTTCGAAAGGCGCCGTGATCAGGCGGCGTGCTGCGGGAGGACGGCCATGCCCTTGGCGCGCAGAGCCGCATAAGCCGCAGCCTTGTCGGCGTCGGCGATGCCCGCTTTGAGCGTGAGGTACGGCTCGAAGATGGTTGCGGGACCGCGAACGGTCGCCACGGTGGTGACGTCAGCGGCGGTAGCGTCGACGCCGTGGAACAGGATCGCCGCGGCCGCCTGGGCGCCATTCACAAGCGCGACGTCGTGAGGGACATATTTGCCGCTTGCGGTGATCCGCCCGAGCACAGTGCCGGCCGCGAGCTCACCAGCGCCGGAAGCGATGATGATCTCCTCGTTGATGATATTGTGAGCGGCGCTCTCGCCCAGGTAGGCGCCCGACCGCTTGGTGGTTTCGGTGATAACTGCCATCTTCTTTCTCCCAATTGCCGGCGATCAGGCCGGCTTCTTCTCCGTGGCCCAGCCGAGCTTCGCGAAGGTGCGGTCCCAGCTGGAGCGGGATTCCTGTTGAGTGTTGGTGCCCGTCGCTTCCGACCCGGGCTGGAGGTCCGGGTTTGCCGAGCCCTTGAGCCCGTCGAGCATGTTGTTGCCGCTGCTCCCCTTGGGCAGCGCGGCCAGCGCCGAGATGATTTCGTCGGCGCTCAGCTTCTGGTTGCCGAGCAGGGAAGCGGCGGCCTTCTCGCGACCGACAAAATGCTCGGAAGCGAAAACGGCGCTGTTGCGATCGACGGCCGCAGCGAAGCCGGCCTTGAATTGCGGGCTCTCGGGATCGGCGGCATCGGCCTCGGGCTCGGGCTCTTCGTCGGCCGGAGCTTCCTCGCTCTCGGCCTTCGGCTTCTCCGGGGCCGGCTCGGAATCGGCGACCGGCTCCTCCGCCTTCGGTGCGAGCTTCCCGGCGAGTTCCGCCTTCTGCTCGTCCGAGAGATTGGTGATGATCTGGTCCGCACTCAGTTCGCTGAGCGCCACCGTCTTGCTGGATGCGCCGAGGCGCAGCCCGTCAAGGAGCTTGTTCATTCGTACCTCCTGGTTGAATCAAAACGCCGCGCCCGCGGCCCGCCTCAGCGGGTCTCGTCGCGGATCACCTCGAACATCGCGTCGGGTGAGGCGATTGCATCGATCAGGCCGAGCTCGAGCGCGTCGGGACCGGAAAACCAGTCGCCTTCAGTGGCGAGAATATCCTCGACCGGGATATTGCGACCCATGGAGACGAGGGTCGCGAACATCTGCCGCGACTCCTCGATCCATGCATCGATCTTCTCGAGAAGCTCGTCATCCCAGCCTTCCATCGGATGGCCTCGGGCCTTGCGATCGCCGGCACGCCGCAGCGTCACCTTGATGCCATCGTTGGAAAGGCGCTTCGTGAAATCGGCCAGCATCGTCCAGACGCCGATCGACCCGGTGACCATCGTTTCCGGTCCGCCGATACGATCGCAGCATGAGGCCAGGGCATAGCCGGCGCTGCACGTCATTTCGTTGACCAGCCAATAAGTCGGCTTGCCGCCGAACCTGGCGGAGCCCGCATAGATTTTCTTGGCGAACTCGAAGCATCCGGACGACTCGCCTCCCGGAGTGTCGCCATCGAACAGGATCGCCCTGACGTCGCGATCTTCGCGGGCCGCCGTGAGCTTCTTGTCGAGCTGGTCGTAGCCGACCATGCCGGACCAGGGGTCGACGCCCCCGAGCTTGTGGACCAGCGTGCCGTCGACCGGGATCGTCGCGATGCCATCCTTCAGGCTGTAGAGCCGTCGGGTCGGGCGGTCGCCGTCGACCTCATCGTAAGCCATGCGCCGCAGCTCCGCGGCGCCCAGCGTGGTGCCATCGATCCTATCGAGCTTCGCCACGCCCAGGTGATCGAGCAGAGCGGCGACAAGGATTTCCGCCTTCTCCGGCCGGAGCATCAGCGGGACGTTGAAAAGGCGCTGCGCCAGATTGGAGAAACGCCTCATTCCCGGCCTCCCGCCTGCCTCTGTTCTTCACGATCAGCCTGGTCGGGATCCTCGGCGTCGTCATCACCGCCGCCGGCATTGCCCAGCGGCTCGGTTTGACCGAGGCCGTATTTCCGTTCCTCTTCCTGGTCGCGCTTGCGCTGCCAGCGCACCTCGTCGGCGTCCTGGCCCTGTTCGGCACACTCGCCATCCTGGCTGGAAAGACCAAGCCGCATCCGGATCTCGGCGGCCTCGGCCTCCTTCTTCGGATCGACCCAGCCCTTGCCGGGACCCAGCCACTTGGCCTGGCAGAGCGCGGCTCGATAGAGATAGAAATTCACCTTGCCGCCGGGCACCTCGATCAGGTCCCGTGCAACCGCTTCCTCGAGCCAAGACGAGTAGATCGGCGTGCAAAAGGCCTGCGTGAAGAGATGGCGATCGGCTGTCAGGCCGCGCCAGATCTCGTTGAGCAGGGTCCGGGCCGAGGAATAATTGATCCCGGTCCAGTCCTGGGAAAGCTGCTCCCGGCTGATGCCGAGGGCAGAAGCGATCGAGCCGAGAACCGCATTCTCGAAACCCGCGAAATTAGTCGCCGGCCGGTTGGCGCTGACCGCCTCGATCTTCTCGTTCGGGAAAAGATGGGCGAGGCGAACGCCATTGAGCCGCACATCCGCTTGCTCGTGATAGGCCATCCGCATCGACTGGTAATTGTCGAGGTCGAAGCCGGTCTCGTCGCTGTCGGGTGCGAGAGCTTGACGGACGAAATCGCTGTCGAACGGGCTCGTGACGTAGAGCCCGAAGATGGCGTTCGTGATCGCGGCCTGAAGCTCGGTCTGGTCGTAGCGGTCCAGCATCTTCATCCGGCCCATGACGGCCGTCAGGAGCCCCATGGAGCGGTGTTGATGGGCCCGCCGCTTGTTGATCGCATGGACGAACAGCGGCCGGCCGCTCGGTCCTTCGCGAGGAATCCGGGTCCAGCGATGATTGTCCCATGTCGCGCCGACGTCGCTGGGGTGACCATTGCGCACCCAATAGGCACGGGCGGCGCCATAGCGGTCGAGTTCGACGCCTCCCCTCAAGTCGGTGCCGTCGAGCTGGCGCCCGTCGGGGCGACCGTCCGGGTTGGAAAGCCGGTCGGGATCCAGGACCAGAACCGCCGTCGACATCATGCCGCCGCGGTCATCGATGAAATAGATCGGCGCCGCCGCCTCGCCGTCGATGCAATAATGCTGATAGGCGAGCCGAACCAGGCCGCCGAATTGCAAATGGCGCTCGACGTCGCAAAGCATCCGAGGATCCCGGGCCCAGCATCGCCACAGCGATTCCACCTGACGAGACCATTCATCGGCCCATTCGGCTGACATGCCCATCGCGGCAAAGTCGGGAGTCGCGCGCAGCCTGATGTCGGCGCCGACAACGGCATCGACGCGCCGGGTGACACCGCCCTGCGCCCAGCCATTGTTGCGATCGAGGTCCCGGGCCCGGGCGACAACCTTATCCCGGCTCTGGAGCACTTCGGCATCCGGTGCCCGGTTGGACGGATGCCACCCCGCCAGGTCCTGAGTGCCGTAGGAGGAGGCGTGATAGGGCGATGCCCCGAGCGACATGATTCCCGTCGAAGCCTGAGCCTTCGGTGCGGCGCCCACGCTGGACGCGATGGTGCCGGCCGGAAGGCCGCCTGAGACCAGATCCATCATCCGAAACTCACCGACATGGCCCGACGCCGGCGCGTGCCGCTCGTCACCGACACGAGGGCCGCGATTTCGCGATCGATCGCCGCCAGGGCTTCATCGAAATTGGCGAGGCTGACCGCATGCATGACGAGCTTGCGGCCGCCACGCGTGACTTCCTTGACCGCTTCGCCGCTGAGGAACTTCATCCGGGCAGCGGCGACCGCGGCGCGATCGGCGCGGAGCTGATCGATATCGGAGGCGGTCTCGTCGATCGTCGCCTTGTCGGCGATGGAAAGCTGGAACGCCTCTTCGAATTCTCGTCCGCCGGCCGTGACGACTCGGTTCAGCCACAAGGCGGTCCCGCCATCCGTTCCGCCGGAAAGGAATATCCGGGTGACACTGCCAGCGAACGAGTCCGATACCTTCGCCGTGCCGGCTGCATCGATTGCCGTCCAGGTCGAGGTTGAGATGGTGTCGTCGCCGAGGTCCGTTGCCCAATCGTGGCCATAGTCCACGACTTCGGTCGGATCCTTCGGGCGTTCCCAGGCTATTGCCAACTCGCTCTCCTATGCAAACCGGCGAGCACCGGTTGCCGTTGAAATTCTTTCGCTGTTCAGCGCGTCCTGGACTCGGTCAGCCTCGTCGGCGGCGGAAACGCGGTGGCCTTCGCCGGCGGTGCTCACCCGCCGCAATCCTCGAGACCAGGAAAGGCGGCTGGCCGGAGGGTTTCCGGCAACGAATGACGTCAGCTCGAGTGAAATCGATTCCTCGTCGGCTCGCCCCACGAGCAGGGCAACACCCAGGCCCATCGCAATGCTGGCATCACTGAGCGCCATCACCGGCCGGACCGCCACCAGATAGAGCTCAGCCGCCAAATCATTCTCGTTTGCGGCCTCGGCAGCGATACCCGCCACCAGATTGAGCGACGTGTCGACTTCGCTGGCTGTACCGGCGCTGGATATGGCGATCGCCGCCAGCGCCAGGGCAACCGCCGTATCGGCGACGGGAGCCGGTGGCCTGGCCGCCGCCAATGACACTGACAGCTCCGTCTCGCTTGCAACGCCGACCGACGTGCCGGTCTCGATCTGCAGAGCGACCGAGGTCTCGCTTGCCGGGCCTGTCGGGCGAGCCGAGCCGAGCGGCACAGCTGCACCAGTTTCCAGCGCCGGCCCCGTCTCGATAGCTGCCAGGCCGGGGAGCGCTGCTCCTTCAGATCCCTCGCTACCCTGCCCGACCGGTCTGGCGCTGCCCAAGCTGATGGCGGCGCTGGCCTCAACCGAGGTACGGACGCCGAGCCCCGCGCTCGAGGCGATCGCCCAATCCTCTTCATCGGCGGCGCCGACGACTCGAGCACTGCCCAGGCTGAGCACCTGATCGGCTTCCACCGCTGCGCCGGCGCCGTCGAGCTGGACCGCGGTGAGGCCGAGTGGCTGGTCGGCTTCGGACGCACTGCCGACAACGGCAATGATAGTGGCCGGCAATCCTAAGGCCGTATCCGAACTTTCCGCCGGGCCAGTCGGCCGCGCTGACCCGGTGGAAAGCGCATCTTCAAGGTCGGTAGCGGTCCCGACGGTTCCGCCGGACGCACCGAGAAGCGCCAGGGCGCCGCTCGACTCCGAAGAAACCGCCGCCGGAACGGCAACCCCAAGCGCCAGAGCCTGATCTGCGCTCGAGCCCGATCCAGGAGGACGAGCCGACCCAAGACCGGTTGCAGAGCTTGCCTCGTCGGCTCGACTGACGGGCAATCCCGCCGGAGCATCCGGAATGACAAATTCGACGAGCTCGACTTCCAGGCTGCGTGCCGAGCCGCCGCCGGTGCCACGCCCCCAGAGCCGGACATAAAGGCTAGCGTAATCGGAGATTGCACCGATTGCCGTCGTCGTTGCTTCGACCTCGGTCGATCCGACGTCAACGGCGGAGACAATCTCCCCGCGCATCGTCCCGCCGGCGTCGGGGCCACCCTCCCATAGCTCGCAATGGGCCTGAAGGCTGCGCCCGGCGACGTTGTGGCGCCATCTCACCCTGAGCGTCTGTGAACCGGCAGCCGGCGACGAACCGCCAGCGAGCTTCAGATCGCAATTGCTCGTGTTGGTATTGTTGCCCACCCCATTCGACAGAATGACGGAGCCGTCACCGGTCGGATTGACTGAGCTGTTGTCGTCGACCTTCGACCAAAGTGGCGCGCTGGTCCAGGAACCAGCGGCGTGATCAGAGGTCGGTAAAAGGATCTGCGCCATCTACGCGCCCCCGATCAGGTGGCGCGGAAGAATGCCCCAGTCGTCATCTGGATGTCCGCGCCGCTCGGTGTCTGGGCGAAATCGAACATCGTGAGAGGAACGATGTCTGCATCGGTCCCAGCCGTCGTATCGGGATCGTAGCAGATGAGAAGCTTGGCGATCGCGTTGCCGCTGGCCGCGGTCCATGTGACCGTCGGAAGCGAGCGTTCGCTTCGGTCGTTGGTATCGTCCGGAGCAGGAATCGCAGCCAGATCGGCATCGGTAAGAACCTTCCGGCCCATCGTCGACTGCTCGTTTGTCGTACCGGAAAGCACGTCGGCGAGCGTGTCTTTGTCGATCAGGACTGCGTCGGCCTCGAGGCCGGCCGCCTCGATCGGGATGATAACGATTGCCGAATTGGCAGGATCGCTATTCTCGACCCTGTTGTAGAGTTCCGCTGCCCGCCCCTTGGCGATATTGAAAACGATATTGGCCACGATTTCTCTCCTTGAGAAGAAACGGCCAGCTACTCGGCCTCCCCACCCCGCCTTAGAACGCAGGCGGCCCTCAGCGGCGGTTCAGCGCCGCCATTCTCTCCAGTGCCGATCGCTTCGTCGAAGCTACCGGTTCGGATGTCTCTAATTCAGGGATCGTCTCAACCTCGGCAGGCACCGGCCTCGCCCAGATCGGTGGACGGTTCTCCCAATCGATCTCCCTGCGGTCCGGCCTCAACTGGAGCCGGACGATTTCGTTATAGCCGTGGAGATCGAGGCTCTCGTTCGGGCCCCGCCGCTCCCAGGCGCCGTCGATCAGCACCTCTCCGGCAAATTCTTCGAACGTCGAGGCGGGCAGACCCTCGGCGAAGGTCACCTGGCCTGGTCCTCCCTCGGTCTCGGCGAGACGCTCGACCGTGAGCGACTTCAGCTTGTGAACGCCGACGTCCCATTCGAGCAGGACTGGCGTCACCTTCCGGCCTTCCTCGTCGACATTGACGTCGCGGCCCTTCGGCGGAAGCTCCGGGGCCGTCGGCGATTTCGCACCCTTGATCAGCCGGACCTTGTGCCAGGGCTGCGAAGCCTTCCCCCAGAAATGACCCTTTCGCGCCATCCGGCGAGCGAACTCGCGGGCCTTCCAGGTGACATGGCCGTCGCCGGTGTCGATGGCGACGCCGGCGATCGGCATCAACATCGTCGGATCGTCGAGAACAACCAGCTCCCGCTTCAGCACCTGGTCCTCGAGCACGGACCAGTCCTCGATCCGCTCTGCCGGCCGGATGTCGATGTCCCGGCTTCCGACGCGCCGCGTCGTGATGGTGAAGCGCTCGATCACCCAGGATCGGCCCTCGAGATCCCAGCCGAGGATCATGACGTCGAACTTCCGGTGGCCGACGTCGACCGCCGCGGTGACGAACCAGACGTCGGAAGGCACGGTGCCTGCGACAAACCGCTCGATCTGCGTCGCTGCTTCCGCCCGCTGTCTCAGCCGGACCGGATCGATGGCCTTCGCGCCCTCGCCTGCGCCTTCATAGACCTCGCCGAGCACCTTGGCGGTGACCTCGCGGAGCCGTTCCGATTTCTTCGTCCGCTCGAACACGAGCACCGCGCTGACGTAGCGACGCGCGAGATCGCTCCATGGCACCCAGGGCGACATCGAGCCGTGGATCCAGAAACCCATCACTCGCTTCGATCGCGGCTCGCCGATGACTCGGCCCTTGCGGTCGATCGACTGTCCCTCGTGCACCCACTTGCCGCTGAGCAGCATCGCCGGCTTGTGGACGTCGGCGGCCTTCTTACCGCAGTGCGGGCATTTCAGCCCGGCGCTGGCTTCGACGTGATCTAGCATCTCGTCGTCGCTCACATTGCGGAGCCTCTCATAATCGAGCATCCAGCGATGCCCGTCGGCTGCCGTCGGGCATGGGCTGGCCCAGCCCCTGCAATGAGGGCACGGCATGTACCAGATGCCCCGGCTCGATTCCTTCCAGGCCGCGGCGACGCCGCTCGTCCAGCCGCGATCCATGTGGCTGCAGAGATAGCCCTTGAAGCGCGTGCCGGCCGTCGTGCCGCGGGTTTTCACCTGGTCGACGAATGACGGCACCAGCTTCTTGTTGGCGGCATCGATCTCGTCGCCGACGATGAACCCGGCGTCGCGCCCGGTCACCGTCCGGGAATTGAGCTGCAGCCACTCGATCAGCCGCCCAGCGAGCTTCTTGCGCGCCAGCTTGTTGTCCGATTTGCCGGAACCGATCTTGGCCCGGACGTCGGCGTGAAGCTCGAACATCTTGGCGACGTGGCGATCGACATAGCTGTCCCGCTCGCTGTCGCTGGGCAGATACCAGAGCACGTCTGGCAACGGCCCGAACTTCATCAGCTTGAACAGGTGGTTTTCCGCCGCGATCGTGCCGCCGACGCGGCCGGGCTTTGGAACGATCACCAGCCCGACTTCGGGATCGTCGAGCGCGTCCTGAATTCCATTGATGAACGGCGTCAGCTCCGGATCCCAGAGCGACGCCCCGCGACCGACCTTATGCGGGATCAGTCGATATTTGGCGGCGCATTCCGTCGTCGAGATGCGTTCCGGCGGCGTAAGCAACTGCACCGCATCGGCGACGATCGGTCCGACACGGCAGAGAAATTCGCCCGATGCCAGCTGCTCGAGCTCGGCCTCCAGGGCCTCAATGCTTGGCAGCATTCCATTTCTCGATGCGCCGTTCCAGCCGGCTACGGACCGTGACCAGGACGTTGCCCAGCTCGTCCTCGACCTCTCGGCGGAATGACGGGTCCCAGCGGCCGGCCGGATCGAGCTTCGACGAAATCGCCATCGTCTCCGCCTGCATTGTCGTCATCATGTCCCAGGCCAGGCTTTCGACTTCCGAGCGCTCGAGCAGCTCGCGCTGCTTCTGCCGCTCGATTCTCATCTTGGTCTGGGCGTCGACCAGGGCGTTGATCGCCCGAGCATCCTCGAGCATCTCGCGGGCAGCGGAGCCGGAACCCGGGGGGTTCGCCGAGCCGGCGGGGAAACTGGCCGAACCGGACGATCGAATTCCGGCAAGAGACGCCGCTCGCGCCTTCCGCCGCTCGCGGTCGGCTATCACCGCCCGAGCCGTTGCAATCATCCTGTCGAGCGCCTTCGCGGCCTCGAATTCCCACGGGACCCCTTCGGAGCCTCGCCGCTTGACCGGGAACTCGGGATCCCGATCGATGATCGTTTTCAGGTTTCGCCAGCTCATGCCGGCGGCGCCGGCCATTTCCTCGGCGTTGAGCAGGATCTTCTTGCGCCCGATCTGCTTCCGGGCGGCGAGCAAGAGCTCAAGCCGGGCGCCGGGGTCGCTCGGGAGGCGCATCAATGGCCCCTTGCTAACTGTTGAGGCAGCCGACCCGCGCATCCCTGCGCGCGACCACCGTTTGTTCCATGTCTTACGACTTCACCGAAAGCGGGGTGCCTCGGATCTTCAGTGGCGAGGTCTGATATCCCTGTAGCGGGCCAAACCATCTCGCCTAAGCCGCTTTGGCGGCGGTGCCCGATCGGGCTTCGCCGGATCCTATACCTTCAACAGGCTGCAGAATGAAAGTCGAAATTTTCACGCGGCGGTGCCGGCCGAACAGCGAGACCCACAATGCGGCCTTGCGGCCGTCGCAACTTTCGACGGTACCGACGAGCCCTTCGAAGCTGCCCCCGGTGATGCGCACCCGCGATCCATCGGCAAATGCGCTCGTCCAGCGGCGAGGCTTAGCCAAATCTTCAGCCTCCCGAAGCGGCTTCAGATCGTCATCCAGGATGACGGGTATCCGACCGGCGTGACGGAACACCGAGAAGTCACGATGCGCAGGGAGTCGGCCGCCGGCGCCGCGCCGCGGCTTCTCCGGCATCGCCGCCAGCTCGAGCAGATTCAGCAGATGTCGTTCCCGGGCGAATATATATTGGGGGATCAGCGGCAGTTCGACGTTGCGCTTGGCGTTCGCCCTCGGCACCCTCACCCGGAACCTCCGGACCGGCGTCCAGACCTTGTAGCCGTCCTCGGCGAGCGATTGCGCCAGACGAAGCGTCGAGCTCGCCGTTGTCCGGAGCACTATCCATCCCTGACCGGCCGCCTCGGCGCCGATCCCCTCCCCATTACGCACCTCGCTCACTCCTCGCGCCATGAACCTTGTCCGCCAGATCCCTCAGTCGCTCCCGATCGTCAGGCAGCTCGAGCCAGGTTGGATCGATCGCGACGAATCCGGTCCGCTGGTAAGCCGATTGGGCAATTCGCCTGGCCGCGGCTGGGTCAGGCGAGTCGGACCGAGCCGCCCAGGACCCCAACGGAGAGCTGAGCCGGCTCATTTCGGCGCCGCCGCGGCTCGCCGGCCATAATCACGATCGATGGCCGAATAGAGCGAATTGTCGTCGGCGCGCGCCGCTCCGTTGCGATCGTCGCCCCTGACCGGAAACAGACCCATCCAGCAGTGGAATTCGGACTGCCGAAGGACTGCTACCGGGTCCTGTCCCTCCGCTCGAAGCCTGGCCAGATCGTCGAGCGCCATCTTCTCGGCTCGCTGGGTGAGGGGTTTCTTGATCCTCACCCTCATCGCCTTGAACCCGGCCCACTCCTCCCGTGGAACCCAATCGGGAAGATCGCCCGCACCATTAGAGTGAGGTTTATCCTCACTCTTATCTGGCTTCTGGCTTCTGGCTTCTGGGGCCGGACTTTTGCCGTTGCCTTTGCCGGCGTTTTGCCGCGACAAATCTGAATTATTGTGGAATTTCAGATTTGTAGTCTCTGCTCCTTTTGCGCCTGCTTTCGCTCTTTTTTTCGAAAGTTCGGCGTCTTTTCGCAATCTACGGTTGTAGATCACGCCTGCCCTGGTGCGCGAAAAGACCGCTCTCCGTTCCAGTTCCTCAACGAGGGCCGCTACCGTCTCTTCAGGCTGCCCGACATAAACTGCCAGGTCCGCCATGGTGCACGGCTCGCTACCAACCCTGAGTTCCCCTTTGGGAGAGGCTTTCGCCATCAGGCACAGCATTCTCATCCACAGCCCCTGCGCGGCGAGGCTGCTCATACGAAGGCCAGGATCGGCCTCGTAATCGGTCCAGAACCATTTGCTCCAGGGTTCTGCCGTCATCCGCGCACCGCCTGGTAGGCGCCGAGGAAATCGCCGAAGCGGCTGCCCTCGGTGCCGTTGCGCCGCTTGGCACAGATGAATTCGATACGGCCCTGGCAGGCGGCGAGGCGGCGCTCCCATTCGGCGCGCTTCTCATCGGCTAGATCGGGCTCCGGCTCCTTGCGGAGATAATATTCGAGGCGGAGGAAGAAGAGCACGGCGTCGGCGTCCTGCTCGATCTGTCCGCTTTCCCTGAGATCGGCGAGCTGTGGCCGCTTGTCCGCCCGCTCCTCGACCTTCCGGCTGAGCTGGGACAGGGCGAACACGGCGATACCATGCTCCTTGGCGATCTCCTTGAGCGATCGGCTGATCTCGCCGACGGCTTCGAACCGATCCATCTTGCCGTCGGCCCTGAGCAGCTGGAGATAGTCGACAATGACCAGCTCGAGCTTCTGACCGCGGGCGGCGAAGCGCCTGACCCAGCGCCTTACCATCATGCGGAGCCGGCCGATGGTGAGTCCGCTCCGGTCGATCACCTCGAGCGGCATCTCCTTCAGCCGCTCATGGGCGCGGCAGATCTCGCGCTGTTGCTCGCGGGTGAGGGTTCGATCGCGAATGGACTCGTAGGGGATGCGATGGCTGACGCAGAGGTCGGCTGCCATCCGTTCGCCCATCTGGTCGCGGCTCATCTCCAGGCTGATGAAGAGCGTGCCATGACCACGGGAGGCGGCACCCAGCGCGTAGGAAATGGCGGTCGCGGTCTTGCCCATTCCCGGCCGGCCGGCGCCGACGATGAGCTGCGACGGTCTCATCGGGCCCAGCAGATGATCGATCGAAGGAATGACGTGGCACTCGACCCCCCGAACGGGCTGGTCGAAACTGTCGATGACGGTCTTGACGCAGTCGGCGCCGCTAAGCTCGAAATCCTCTTCGTCGACGGGCCGTGCGGCCGTTACCGCACCGTCGGCCTGCTCGATCAGCCGGTCGATCGGCACTTCCAGATCTTTGGCCGTCTCGATCGCGGTGCGGAGCCCTTCGACCAGTCGACGACGCTGGGCCATCTCGGCGATGTCGCGCGCAAAGTTGCTCGCCCCGATCGTAATCGCGAACGAGGACGTCAGATCGAACAGCCATTTCCTGCCGCCCAATTCTTCGTACGCCGGATCGCTCTTGAGAAATGGCTCCAATGTGATTGGATTGAGCGAGCGGCCGAGACTGTGCTCCCGGACCAGCGTGCCGAAGATGAAGCCCAGAAACTGGTCAAAGAATGAATCGACGGAAAGGACATCAGCCGTTCGATCGATGATCTTCGGATCGCACAGCATGGCGCCGATCAGCGCCATCTCGGCAGCGACGTTCTGAAGGCTCGTTTCAGGAGGATCTGCCAGGCTCACCGGTCCCCCTCGATGAAAAGATCGTCCTGAACCTCGGCGCCAGGCTCCGGCGGATTGAGTTCGGCCATCAGCGCCCGGATCCGTCCGTCCAGCTCCGGCGTCCGGCGGCGCAGATCCTCGATCTTCCGGACCGCGTGGAGAACCGTGGTGTGATCGCGGCCGCCAAAGAAGCGGCCGATATGAGGCAGCGAGCTCGGCGTCAGCTCCTTTGACAGGTACATCGCGACGTGACGCGGCTCGATGATCGCACGGGAACGGCGGGCGCTGCGGATCTCGCGCGCCGGTACCTGGTATGATCGGGCGACGTGCTCCTGGATCGTCGCGATGGGCATGGGACTGTCGATCATATCTCGCCCTCGATCCGCCGGCGGACCCAGACCTCGAGACCGAGGTCGAGCAACTTGCTGCAGAAATCGTGGAGTTCCATCCTGGCCTCCGTCGCGGCGCGCGCCACTTCGGCTCTAACCTTGGGCTTGCCGGTGAGCTCGACCATCGGTTCCGGAATCACGGCCGGCTGATTGATCGCACGCTCCAGCATGTCCCGCGCCTTTTGCCCAGGCATCAGCCCGTCGGCCTGCGCCAGCGCACGGATGCGTTCGAACAGCTCTGGTGATGGACAGATGTTCAACTGGATCCGGTTCCCCATGACGGGCTCCTTCGGCTTCGCGGGAATGACGGGCGGCCGAGCCTTCTGGACCTCAGGCTCAGGACGGGGCGCAGTCGGGTCACGGCGGACGATCTTCATGATCTTCGCCACTGTCGCGTCGACATCGGGACGAGGGCGCTTCGGCTTCTTCACGCTCCTGGCAAGAGGCCGCTCTGAGCCGATCTGCCGATGCGCCTTCGCGGGTGCGACAACGATCTCCCGGCCGTGGCCGTTGTAGCTGATGCAGATCTCGCCGCGGTCGGCCAGATCGGCGAGGAGCGTCCGCGCCGCCTCGATGCCGCTGAAACAGAAGCGGTCGGCGATCGCAGCATCGGTCGGATGCGGTTCTCCAGTCTCGTCGCAATGACGGAGCCAATCGAGCATGACGCCGCGCTGGAGTGAGCTGTGGTGGCGGAATGACTCGATCACCGCGGCCCTCCGACCATTTGCGTCTGAAGGACATGCTGTTGCCGCCACGGCGGCGTCAGGCCGGCGAGATGCAGCTCGAAATCGAGCATCCCCAGGGCCTCGGCCTCGTCATGGCGCTGCGGCCGGAACCCCAGCTCGCGACAGCGCATGTTCGCCATGTGCTTGAGGTCGGCGGTCTTGGTGCCTCTCTTCATCGCGCCGAGGAAATGCCGGCGCCAGGTCGACTGATTGGTGGCGCGTACCTTGGCGCCGATCGCCTCGCCGAAGCTCTCGACGTGGCTGGTGAGGCTGACGGCCGCCCTGAGCGTGGCCAGATTGGTCTGTCCGTGCAGCTTCCCGGGCGGAAGCGAATCCTCGTAGATGATGGAAGCGATCTTCGTGACCCGATGAAGGTCCATCAGGTTGCGCTGGAGGCGGACAAAGGCGCGCGGCGCCCATTCCAGACCGCTGGCGAGGTGCCACAACCCGGACACCGGCTGCTCCTGGCCTTCCGACCAGCAAGCGAAGCCGGTGCTCCGGATCGAGAGATCCAACGCTACGAACATGATGCCGCGCCGAACTATTCGGCGGCGATGGAAGCGAGATTGCCAGGCTCGGTTGCCTTCTCGTCGCTCGTCGGCATGTCGGGCGCGTCGCCCTTGCCCATCTGGTCGACGAGATCGCGACTGATGCCGATCTTCGCCGCCTTCATCAGGCCATAGACGGTACGCAGCACGTCATCGCGAATTTCAGGATCCATCCGCATCAGCGAGTGGACGAATTTCGCGCCCTTCTTGTTGAGGTGGCAGTCCTTCTCGATCATCTTCCACGCCGCCGATTGGTCGCCGCGGATCTTGGCGCTTTCCTCGGTGAGCGGATTAAGATCAGAACGCAGGATGTTGAGACCACGCTCGAAATCCGGCGTCATAACCTGTTCGACCTGATCATTGGCGGCGCCGAGATGCTCGCTCGCGTTTTCGAGCGCTTCGGCTGGCTTTCCTCTGGGCATTTCACTCTCTCCTTCGGTGGTAATTTCCGGTGACGGCAGATCGATTTCGTGCCGGGCGATGGCGGCCTCGGTGAGCTTGGCCTCGCCCAGGCTGATCCTGGATGCCGCCGCGGCGACCTCGACGGTCGCGCCCGCCGCGCGAGCCTCGAGATATTGCTGGAGCTGGCGGCTGCTCATGGAAGCGCCCCCGATCCGGCGATGATCCAGACCCAGAGAAGCTTGCATGCGACATGGGCGGCCTGGTCGGTTTTCGTGCCGATAATCCGGTGGCACCGGGAGATGTCGATCGCGGCATGGAGGCTCGTCTCAGCGATGCCGAGAGCAAGGGCGTCGGCCGCACCGACGTAGGGCAGAACGAGCAAGGCGACGGCGCCGCCGTGGATCAGCGAATGGCCGCCGATCGCCAGCAACCACGGCACCGACGCGTTACCGCCCGGCCTCTTGGCGGTGGAAACATGGGCGGGCTGGAGCGCGAAATCGCAGAGGGCGTGAGCGGCCAGCAGTAGAAACAGGAGGAGGGCGAGCTCAGCGATCATTTCCGCACCCGCGCAATCACCGCGTCAGCGATGTCGTAATAGGTCTGGCGCCGGGTCGACCCGAGACGCCGCCAGGGCTGCTCAATCGCCTCCTGGTCGAAGCTGTAGATGATCTCGGCGACGTCCTCCCGCATCGGGTCGACGCCCACCTCGCGGGACATGGCCTGCTCGAGCATCTTGGCGCTGGCGGAAGGCTTCGGCTTGTCCTGTCCTCGCTCCCAGGCGCGGCTTACGGCAAGGTCGACTGGATCGGCGACGTTCATGCGGCCTCCGCGTCGATCAGATCAAAGAGGCTGGGCGTTGCTCGGTTGGCTTCAGCCTCTCGGCAATAATGGACGGCATCCCGAAAGGATTTGGGATCCAGTTCGACGCCGGCGCCGCGCCGACCGAGCTTCACGGCCCGCATCGGTACGGTGCCGAGTCTGGCAAACGGATCGAACACAGTCTCGCCAGGATTGGAGTAAAGCCTGATCGCACGGTCCACGATGTCGAACTGGAGAGGACAGATATGCTGCTCGACCCGGCGACGTACCTGTTCGCTATTGAGCGTTCGCATCCTTGAGACGTCGGTCCAGACGTCATCGCGCAGTGATCCGGGCTTCAGTACCGAGAAGGTCTTTGGCAGTGCCTTCCGCGCCGCAAGCCCTTCGCCGATCGCGACATGCGCCTCGTGATCATAGACTTGCTGGATCGACCAGGCGGGGAACACTCGCGCCAGCGTGTCGGGCGGCATCAATGCCATTTCCGCCGTCGTCAGAGGTCGATTGCCGCTCGACCTCCAAAGCGCATCGGCATCGATTTGCCAGCGGGCGAGGCTGTATTCGTCCGCGTCCTTCGTAACCGGCACGTCGGCGTAGCCATTGCTCCGGTCCGTTGGCAGCTTGAAGAATAGAAGCAGGAATTCCGGTGAGCCGGATCCCATTTTCGTGCTGTCTTTCCGCAGCTCCTTATAGGTGAGGCGGTAGGTTTGATTGTTCTCGCGCACCACGTCGGTGGCGATGAAGCGCAGGCCCATGTAGCCGAAGCCATGGCGCCGAAAATGGGCGATAGTGTCCGCGTGGAACGGCTCGACCGTCGGCCGGGTCATCCCGGTGACGCTGGCGAACTTGATGCGGTCCTTGACGTGCACCGCCGCAATACGGCCCGGTTTCAGGATCCGGAGCAGCTGCGGCGTCAGGAAATCCATCTGGGCGAAGAAGTGATCGTGATCGTCGGTGTGGCCGAAGTCGTTGTAGCTGGCCGAATATTCGTAGTGATTGCCGAAGGGGATTGACGTGACCACCAGGTCGACGCTGTCGTCCGGCATACGCCGAACCTCGTCGACACAGTCATTGTTGACCATCGACCAGAAGGCGCCTTCCTCCATCGAGCGTTCGCATCCGATCGACCGCTTCAGGGTCTCGGCAGCGGCATCGTGGTTGAGGCCGAACTCCCGGATGATCTCGCTCATTCGGCCGGTGAGCTCTTCATGCCGCTGCCACTTGTTTTGCAGCGTGCGCAGCACCTCGGTCTCGGTCTCGGCGTGGATGATGTCGATCTCGACCGGCTTGGCCTGCTGGAAGCGGTGCAGTCGGTGAATTGCTTGAATCAGGTCGTTGAACTTGAAGCCGATGCCGGCGAAGATCGCGCGGTGGCAGTGGCGTTGAAGGTTCGTGCCGCTACCGAGCATCACCGGTTTGGCAGCGAGGATCGGTAGCCGGCCCTCCGCGAAGTCTCCGATGATCTCTTCGCGTACGTCCAGTTCCTGCGAGCCATAGACGGCCTTCGCGCCGGAAATCTCGGCGCAGATTGCTCGGCGCTCGTCCTCAAGGTCGTGCCAAATGAGGAAGTGCTCGTCCGGACTGGCGCCGACGATTTCCTTCGCTTTCGCGATCCTCGCCGACAGCGTCGCGCGCTTCTCGCGGGCGGCATCGACGACGCCGATCGCCGCATCACGTATCAGCCGGCCTTGCCCATCACTCTCGGTACCGGCGTCAGAGATGTCGCTGGCGACCTGGTGATAGCGGACGGTGATCGGCGGGAGATCATATCCTTCGTCGGAGAAGCCGAGGTCCGACGGCCGCTGGAGAAAGACGCCCCAGCTGTTCAGCCAGAGCCAGAATTCAGCTTCCTTGTGCGGATAGAGCGTAAGGTCGTTCGCGCGTTCGCTGTTGCGCTGAAAGAAGCGTGTCAGCGCTTGCCCGGTGTCCATGACGCCGAGAAAGCCGGCATAGTGGATCAGCTCCTTGTAGCGGTTCGGGCTTGGAGTGGCGGTCGCGACGTGACGGTATTTCACGCCCTCGAACAGCGGCAGGAATTCCTGGTAGGTTTTCGAGCCATAGGAGCGGAGCACGCTGGCCTCATCGAGCGAAGCCCAGCCGAAGCGAGACAGGTCGATCTTGCCCTCGCGCACTGATTCATAGTTGGTCAGCACGAGCGGCGGCTCGATCTGATCGTCCAGCTTCAGAGCATCGATTTCGCGATCGCTCTGAGCGAACGCCACTGGCGTCCCGAGCAGACTGGCATCGATCATGAATTCACGCCGGACGCCGAGCGGCAGGCAAATCAGGCCGAGTTCGCCGGTCTTTGTGGTGATGATCCTGCCGATCTCCAGCTGCATCATCGTTTTGTGCAGGCCGAAATTGGCGAAGATACCGCGGCGCCCGCCCTGGACCGCCCAGCGCACGATGTGGCGGACATGATCCTTCATCGGCCGGCCGTCGATCAGGTGGGATCGTACCTCGTCCAGCTCACACGGCAGACCGAGACTTGGGGGCGTCGCGATCTTCGCCTCGAGAAAGGCCCGGTATGGATCCTCGGCGACCTTGGTCTCCACAACCAGGGGCTCCCCTCCCCTCGCCATGGTCAAGCTCCCTGCTTGGACGAGAAGGGCGTCAGGATCTCGATCATCTTGTCGGCCACCGTCTCGAGGTCGCCGCGGTCGATATTGCAGAACACCCCGTCGATCCCGCGGACGGCGAACTGTGCCGATCCGTCCATCAGCGCGGCGATGATCTGGGCCGGCGAACCGGTAACGGCGGAAAGGCTATGGGCCCCCTGCCCCAGCGGTCCGAGCCACTTGGCCGTGAATGACGGACCGAGCAGCTGGCAGAGCGCGCCCAACATCGGGGTGTCCGGCGTCCGACGCTCGATAGGGTCCGATGCGATCCAGCTCTGGACAGCTCTAGCCGTGATCTTGTGGTCGGCGGCGTTGAGCGCGACCGCAACGTCCTCGACAGACCAGGCACGGCCGCGACCGACGAAAAGCCTGATCGCGTGATAGACCGCCTCTCTGAAGGCATCCGTGGAAATCAGCCGAGGATTCGACACTGACGGGTCAGGCACCATCGGTTAGATGCCTCCCCACACCATGAAAGGACCCACAGCGAAAAGCCGTGGCGCCGGGAGCCGAAGCACCCCGACGCCACGCAGACCTTCCCTGCGTAAGGGATCGACAGACCGCCATCAGGCGGAACCTCTGGGGGAGCGCTGGCCCACTCCCCCATCGGCTCGCTCGCGGGAAAGGGGTGCCGCGGGCGGAGGGATTTCGGAATCGCCGCACAAGACGGCCTTCGTCGCCTCGGTCAGGCCAGCCAGGATGCCGGTCTCGACGGAGCTGCGAATCGCTTCGGCGATGGAGACAGACCCCTGCTTCATGCTGCCGACTTCACGGCTTCAGGCGCTGGATAGATGTCGGGACGCAGCTCGTGACGGGGAATCCCGAACACTTCTTCCGTCCGTAGGACCAGCTCGGCAGGGAGCGGCTTCTCGTTCTTCAGCAGATACGAGATGCGCTGTTGAGAGGTGCCAATCGCTTCGGCAAATTTCGACTGATTGTCGTCTGCCTTGGCGAGCGCACGCTTCAGGGCTTCATGGCTCATGACCGGCTCAGCTACAATAGTTTTGTGCAGGCAACAAGAGTTTTGTAGGAGCGGCCTCCCCAAATCTTTTGTACCTCAAAGCGGCATGGAGAACGTTGAGGAGGTAAAACGCTGGCTCCGCGAGGAGCGAGACCGCTTAGGGTGGTCGACTGCTGACGTTGCCAATCGAGCGCGGGCTTTCGCATTCGAGGAAGGCGTCGAGATAAAGCTGAAGCAACAGTCTGTCTCGAATTTCGAGCAGCCGCACGCGAAGCGCGTGCCCCAATGGATGCGTTATGTGAGGAAGGCGATCGAGGCAGCGGACGAAGAGACGCACCACGACCCGATCCTGACAATCAACACCGGCGATGATCTGGTGATGGTTGATATGCTGCCGACTTATGCCGGCGCTGGCGGGCCAGGCAGCGGCGAAGGCGATCTTCAGAAGCGCGCCTTCTCTGGCAGCCTTGTGCGAGAGCTCAATGTACCGCCCGCGGATTTGTTGCTCATCGAGATCGACGGAGACTCAATGCAGCCGGTCTTTCAGGACGGGGACCAGCTGCTGATCGATACGAGGAAGCGCAGCCTGGCTCAGCCTGGACCGTTTTGCCTGTGGGAAGGTGATGGCTATGTCGTCAAATACCTTCAGCGTATATACGGCTCGGATCCGGTAAAAGTGAAGGTGATGAGCGAGAACCCTCGATACGATCCCGAAGAACGTCTCCTCGAGGAAATCGACATCAAGGGCCGCGTCGTTTGGTTTGGAAGGCGTTACAGATGATTATTGCAGCACTTTTAGCAATGTCCTCGGCCGCCCCTGCCGATCGGTGGCACATAGCTCACGACTCAGACCCAATGACGGACGCCAGAAAGGTCTCCGTCACGTTGAACAACCCGCCGGGCGCGATGCTTATCGTGTGCGATTCAGGCAGCCGAAGTGGCGGGCGTCAGATCACCGTCGACATGGGACGTCATCTGGGGGGAAGGCCTATCCTTCGCGAGGTGCTTGTTCGATTCGATCAGCAACCATCGATCGCGGCGAATTGGGGCCATACTGGTCGCTTTGTTGTTCTTCTGAACGATGCCGGTCCGCTCATAGAAGCCATCGCGCGGTCGCGCACCATGGCTGTGAGAGCAACCGATTATCGGGGCGCGAACGTCGATCTCACCTTTGATCTGACCGGCTCCGACCGAGCAATAGATATCTTCGAAACCGGCTGTGCCAGCATTGGGCTTTAGCGCTTAACAAAAATCTTGTTGACCCTGTAACAAAACCTTTGTAGCAGTCTCCCCCGATCAAGGGGAGATGCGAATTGTCAGCAACACAAGTTTTGGAGTCCAGCCGGCGCGGCCAAACATCGCCTGAAGCCCAGAAGCGTGCCGCCGCGCCGCTGGACACGGCGCGAGAGCTCGCCGCCGCTGCGCTGGAAGATACCAACGACGACATCGACGCCGCAGCTGCCGCGCTGAGTCGCAAGCTGCTCGCATCTCCCGATCTGATGCGAGAGCATCTCGCGACCGTGGTCGAGCAATGGTGCCGAGACCAGGTGCGCGCGGTTCTTCGAGCGCGCCGCGAGTCCATCATCAAATCTGCTTCGGTCGCGCGATCGAGTCCCGGTCTGGCGGAGGCGATGAGCAACGAGCTCCGCCGTTTCATGGACATGCCGATCTACGGCGGAAAGCCGATCCGCAACGCCACTCCCGCAGAGGTCCGGGAGAGTGCTTCAAGTTACAAGATCGCTTCTCGTTCGATGGCTCTCCAGTCACGCTGGCAGGAAGCTGTCGCCGCCGCGGCCGAAAAGAACGGGCCGGTTGACGCTCCGATTGGCAGCACCCTTAGCGAGGCCACTCTCGCCAAGCTGTGGGAGGAAGCCAATGCTCATTGAGAATTTCGGCGAATTCGAAAAAGCGGCCGCGGTGTCGACGGAGCGGGTGCGGCAGCATTTCGACCGTAGCTTCGACCAAGTTCAGGAGATCGCGGCTTCGGCCGTGGGCGGGGCCGGGTCAGCAGCGAAAACCAGTCCTGGAGCGCCCCGCCAGAAATCGCGCAGCCGCAAGGCTGTGCAGCCCGAGGCCTCAATGACTCCGGCACCCGGTGGGACCGCGCCTCGGGCACCTAATTCGCGCTCCGGCGCGAGGTCGCAGGCCTCTAAGCGGTCGAAAGCCAGGTCCCCCATGCCTGCGACCACCCCTTCCGCCACTGGCGGAGCCGATGAGGGCCATATTCTCGGCGCTGCCCAAATATATTCCGCTCTCATCGGCGAAATCAGCGAAACCAAGCGACGTTACGACGATCTGCGTCAAGCGCATCAGCGGGTCCTGCTTCAGGCGATGTCCGTGTGCCGTCGCGTCAGCGGCGGCGACAAGGAGGCCGGCGCGAAGCTGTACCGCGCGCCCACCCCGGAAGTGATGGCCTGGCTGGCGCCGTATCACGCCGCGATGGAGCCGTTGGTCCAGGCGATCGCGATCGAAGAGAAGAAGCTCGCCATGCTCGGCGGGCAGTTGCCCGTCGCTGGATGGGCCGCAGGCGTGCCCGGTCTTTCAACGCGCTTCTTGGCTATGATCGTCGGCGAATGCGCAGCTCGAGCGCTTGACGATGCGGATCGCCTCATCGGCCCAGGCGAATTCAAGACCGTCTCTGCGCTCTGGAAGCGCATGGGATTGGCGGTGTTCGATGGCGAGCGCCAGCGTCGCGTCGCAGGCGATGCCGCGATCCTTCAGGGCTACGTCCCTCGCCGCCGCTCCCTGATGTGGAACATCGGCGAGTCCATCCTGAAACAGCAGATCCGTAATCCGAAGGACGGCAAACGCCACGCCGTCGGCCCGTACGGGCAGCTCTACATCGACCGTCGCGCCCACGAAATCGCCGCTGGCGTCGAGCGCGACTGCATCATCCACGCCCGCGCCAAGCGGTTTATCGAGAAACGCCTGCTCCGGGACCTCTGGGCAGCATGGAGGCGCGCCTGATGTTCAATCGTTCACGAATGATGGCCGCTGCGGTCGCTGGGCTTCTCGCCGGCGTCCGTTTCGCCTCTATTCCCTCCAGGATCGTCGAAAGCGAGCCGCGACCCAGGCTGGGGTCGCGCGTCAGCAAGTGGCGTAGTCGGCTCCCACGCCGCGGACGGCCCGAGAAGCATCGAGCTCGGGCATATGTTTCCCACGCTCCTGGCACTGCGGAGCGATACCTCTGCGGCCGCTTCATCGACCTTCATGCCAATCACCGTCTCGCCAAGAAGGACGAGACGGTCATGTGCAACAGCTGCCAAGGCGGCCGCCCGAAAAGGCGCAGCCGATGAGCCTGCGCCCTTGCCATCATCAGGCCGCCGTCGAGGACGAGGACCAGGAGCGCGCCGAGGCATTTCGGCGCTTTTCCGCCAGCTCCTACGCCGGCCGCGCTCTCGGATCCTCCAATGCCGGCGCCATGCGCATCGGGTTCGAGGAAGGCTGGGATGCCGCCCTCGAGCGGAGGTGGCGAGCATGAGCTTCTGCCCCGCCTGCCGCGAGCCGGCGCCATGCCAGCGCTGCCTGGAGCCTGAGCAATCCGCGCTTTGCCACGATTTCGCTGAGCCGAGCTGGGCAATCATCGCTGTCGCCTGGGCGGCCGGTCTGGCGACGATCGTCGCTACCTGGACTGGAGTGCTTTTCTGATGGCCGATATCGAATCCGCCGCCCCCGAGGTCTGCGACGTCATCGCCAAACAGTTCGGCACCAGGCGCTTCACCTATGTGTCGACGTTCGAGGATCTCAACGGCGACAGCCTCGATCCGATCGAGTTGCTGGTGAAGCTCGAGGACAAGTTCAAGATCAAGATCACCGACGACGAAGGCGCCAGCCTCGAGAACGTCGGCCACGTCATCGCGCTCGTCAATCGCAAGCTGGGCCGCGGCTGATGGCCCGCGCCGCGCTCAACTATTCGGAGCGCCGTCCGCTACTTCCGGGCAGCGTGGATCCGGACGTCCCGACCGCCGGCTTCTATCGGTGGAAACTGGCGCGCGGCGGCCATCCGGTCGGCCTTCGCATCTTCTGGGGCCAGGTCCGCGATCCCGACACCGGCGAGCTGCTCGAGCGCTGGAACTGGCAGGCCGAGGTCAACGGCCGGCCAATCGATCTCTACCGCGTCTGGCCGGCGTGCGCCTGCGAACGGATCAGTGAGGCCGAGCACGATCATCTCGTCAGTCTCGAGCGCTGGGGCCGGGAGAATGCTCCGCACAGCCCGCAAGCCAATCCGAACCGACCGATCGACCTTCTGTCCGCACCGCTTCCGTTCTGAACAAGGAGTCCATGGGGAAATGACCAAGATTGCATCCAGGAAGGCCGATCCGCTCTTCGCGCCCGTCGCCGACATTCCCGCTTCCGATGGCGTGGTGACTCGCTCTGACAACCGGCCGACGCCGGCGATCGATGCGGTCGCCGCCTTTGACGATGCTCTGCGTCAGCGTGAAGGATTCATCGATCGGATCGACGCCCTGATTGCGGCTTCCGAACGAGCGATCGCCAACGATGACGAGACCGCCGGGCGCTGCGCCGATCTGCAGCGTCAGATCTCGGCCGCCGCGAAGGTGGTCGACGGCGAGCGCGAGATGGTCAAGCGACCCTATCTCGAGGCCGGCCGGGCGGTCGACGAGGCCGCCAAGCGCCACAGCGTCAGGCTCAACGGTGCACTGCAGTCGGTGCGAGGCAAGATCGAGACCTATGCCCGCCAGAAGCTACGCGAGCAGGAACAGCAGCGCCAACGCGAGATCGAAGCTCAGCGCGAACGCAAGCGCATCGCTCAGGAGGAAGCCGAGAAGGCCCGTGCGGCGGGTGAGCCCGTTCCGGATCCTGAACCGGTCGCCCCGGCGCCGCCTCCGCCCAAGCCGACGCTGAGCGTCCGCGGCGACTATGGGTCCGTCGCCTCGGTTCAGAAAGTGTGGAAGGGCGAGATCGAGGACTGGAACAAGGCCTTCAAGGCGGTCTCGTCAAACGAAAACGTCCGCGATGCAGTCCAGAAGGCGGTGAACGCCCTCATTCGCTCCGGCACCCGCGAGATCAAGGGCGTCCGGATCTATGAGGATGTCGGGGTGCGCGTCCGGTGACGTTGCTCCGTGTCATCGATTTCGAGACGACGGGTCTCGCTCCGCCCGAGGGGGAGGTGATCGAGGTCGGCTATACCGACGTCGATCTCGAGGCCCGCCAGGTCTTTGAGCCGGTTTCCTGGCTCTGCGGCGTTGGCTCCAGTCCGCCTGAGACCCGCGCCATCCACCATATCACCGCCAAGGAGGTTGCCGGCCTGCCGCCGTTCAACCCGGCCGGGCTGATAGCGGATGCGAAGGCAGCGGGTGTCGACGCGATCGCCGCGCACAACGTCGAGTTCGAATTCCAGTGGATCGCCAAGCATCTCGAGCTTTGGCTGATCTGCACCCTGAAGGCGGCGCTCCGGATCTGGCCGGAGGCACCCAACCATCAGAACCAGACGCTTCGCTACTGGCTCGAGGATCAGGGGCTCATCGCTCCGGACCCGGAGCTGAGCATGCCGCCGCATCGGGCGGCGCCTGACACCTATGTCACCGCCCATATCCTCTGCGCCCTGTTCGACGCCGGCGCGACGGGCAAGCTGATGGTCGGCTGGACCCGCGAGCCGCGCCTGTTGCCGCGCTGCACGATCGGCAAGTTCCGCGATCGCCCATGGGAAGAGGTCGAGACCGGCTTCCTCGACTGGATGGTCCGCCAGGTCACCATGGAAGAGGATCTGAAATGGAACGCTCAGCGCGAATTGGACCGCCGGTTCGGAGCGGGCCGATGATGATCAAATCAGTCGAGCACGCGCTTGGCGTCCTGGCCGATGGCATCTGGTGGTTCAAGGGCTTTGCCGCAGCTCGGCCGCCTGCAATCGATGAAGGCTGCGGCGAGCACCAGGCGCTGGAAAACGGACTGCGCGAAATTCGTCTGTGGTTGGCGCGTGTCACCAAGGGAAAGGTCCGCCGTCTCGGCGACGATGCCACCGGCTCGATCGTGCTCACCTATCCTGAATTCGAGGCGATCTACGATTTCGTCGGCCATCTGAATTCTGGTGAGGCCGAGAAGGAGCGCGCCGTCTCCACGGTACGCCGGGTGATCGAGGAGTACCGCCACGAAGAGGCCTCTGCGACCAATCCTGAAGTTCCATTTTGAAGGGGAAGCGACAAATGACCCAGAACCGCTCGTACAATCGCCAGGGCACCACTCGCCCGCCAGCTCAGGGCAATCGCCAGGTCGCCCGCACCGCCATCAATCCGGCTGAGCCGGCTCTGAAGGCGCGCGAAGGCAAGGTCTCCATCCTCGACAAGATGGCCAGCCGCCTCTCGATGGATCCGATGGACCTTCAGCGGGTCCTGATGGCGACGGTGTTCCAGGGCGCCAGCAACGAGGAATTCGCGTCGCTGCTCGTGGTCTCCGAAGCCTATGGGCTGAACCCGCTGACCAAGGAGATCTACGCCTTCCCGAAGAAGGGCGGCGGAATCGTGCCGGTGGTCTCGATCGACGGCTGGATCCGCATCATCAACGAGCATCCGCAGCTCGAGGGCATCGAGTGGGAGGACATGCCTGACGCCGAAGGCAATCTCTACGCCATCGCGACCACGATCCATCGCAAGGATCGCTCAATCCCGGTCCGGATCATCGAATATCTCTCGGAATGTAAGCAGGGCACCGATCCCTGGAACAAGATGCCGGCGCGCATGCTCCGCCACAAGTCGACGATCCAGTGCGCTCGCTACGCCTTCGGTTTCGCCGGAATCTACGACGAGAGCGACGTCGGGATGCTCGACGGCGGCAGCCTCGAGAACGAAGCGGCTCCGATCCCGCCGCTTCGTCAGGCCGGTGCGAGCTCGACCACACAGGAGCCGGCGCCCACCCGAACCGCACCGCCGACCAATATCCGGAAGGAAGAGCCCCACGATAAGGAGACCGGCGAACTGCCGCCGAAGGACAAGCCCCCCGCGGACGAGTCCGATGATAGCGAACACCCAGCCCAGGCCGTGGCGAACGAGATCATCGCGCGCGCCGGCAAGGTCGAAAACATGCCGGACCTCAACAGCCTTCGCTCTGACAACCGCAAGCACGTCGAGGCCATGCCCGATGATATCCGGGCGACCGTCGACCAGGCTTATGAGAATGCCGAGAAGCGGCTCAAGGCGAAGCCATGACCGGCGCGGCGGGCACCCTGATCCCTGCAAAGGTTCGCGGCTATCACGTCACCTATCGGGAGAACGACACCAACTGGTGCCCCGGCTGCGGCCGCTCGCACTGGTACGTCGGCCGGGTGACGGCGGAATGCGCGTTCTGCGGCACTGCCTTGCCCATGCCCGCCACTTCGCTCTGTGGCGGCGTCATCAGATTGAGGAGACACCGCCGTGGCTGACGTCGACCAGATCCCGCTCGAGATGCCCGACGGCGATTACGCTATCGTTGAAGTGCTGGGCCACCGCACGCTGGTCGGCCGCGTCGAAGAGGTGGAACGCTTCGGTACGAAGCTCCTCTCGATCGAACCGCTGTTTAACGACCGGCTGCTCGAGGCGGTGCTGATCGGTGGCGGGTCGATCTACCAGTTCACGCCCTGCTCGGCGGCGATCGCCCAGAAGCGGCAGCCGAAGAAAGCGTACCAGCTGCCGGCCTCGGTCGCGGCGGTGCTCCCGCCTGAGCTGCTTCCGGCGCCGGATCCTGAGCCGTCGTTCGATCCGGACGATGATCATCCCGAGGATTATATTGATGGCTGATCGATCCTCCCGCCGCGAGGTTCGCAATCCCGTTCTCGGCTTGCCGGCGGCCAAGCTCGCAATGGTCGAACTCACCCCGGATGAAAGGTCTCGGCTGCGACGCGTCATCGTGGCCATCCGAGACGATGCTCGCCATCGGGCCCAAGAATGCTGGCGGAACCACAAGGCGCCGATGGCCCTCTACTGGAAGTGCGTCGCCGTCTATTGCAACCACATCGCTCGGGTGCTCGTCTAATGTCTGACGGCACCAAAATCGAGTGGACCGACGCGACGGCCAATTACGTCAACGGCTGCTCCGTCGTCTCGCCCGGTTGCACGAACTGCTATGCGATGCGGCTCGCCGGCACGCGGCTGCAGCACCATCCGTCTCGCGAGGGACTGACGATCGCCACCAAGGCCGGTCCGGTCTGGAACGGCACTGTCCGCGCGAATGACGCGGTGCTGAAACAGGTGCTCGGGTGGAAGCGGCCGCGCAGCATATTCTGGAACGCGCACGGAGACCTCTTTCACCCGAGCGTTCCGTTCGAATGGGTTGATCGACAATTCGCGGCGATGGCGCTGACGCCGCAGCATATTCACCAGGTCCTGACGAAACGGCCTGGGCGGATGGCGACCTATGTCACCGCGCTTGTCTCTGGCGAGCGATCCATTTGGGACCATGCGCGCCAGTTCGTCGGCGAGGCAGCGGCTTCCGGGGTGGTCGCTCAGCTGATCATGGACCTCGGCTGGGGGCGATACAGCCATGCTCCTCGGAAGCCACTCCCCAACGTCTGGCTCGGCGTTTCGGCGGAAGATCAAGAGCGCTGGGACGATCGCGTCGACACCCTCAGGAAAGTGCCGGCGGCGGTCCGTTTCGTCAGCGCGGAACCTCTGCTGGGACTGGTCCGCGATGATTTCGGCATGGACAGGCTCGATTGGGTCATCGTCGGCGGCGAGAGCGGACCAGGCGCGCGGCCGATGCATCCGGATTGGGCGCGGTCCCTTCGTGACCAGTGCGCCGCGGCCGACGTTGCCTTCCACTTCAAGCAATGGGGTGCCTGGGCGGCATGTGAGGATAACAGCGGCTATTGGCCGCCGGACGCTGAGCGCTTTTGCCTGCTCGACAGTAAGGGCCGTCGGGGTCACCTCGACGGATGGCCCATGCAGCTCGTCGGCAAGAAGGCCGCCGGCCGCCTGCTCGATGGGGTCGAGCACAATGGGGTGCCGGCATGACTCTGTACGCCGCCAACACCGACGTCAGCAGCGACAAGAGCCGTTCGGAGATCGAGCGGACTCTGACCCGCTACGGTGCCGACCAGTTCATGTACGGCTGGCAGGAAGGCGGGGCCGTCGTCGGCTTTCGGATGGAAGGCCGGATGATCCGCTTCCTGCTTCCGCTGCCGGCGCGCGATGAGAAGCGCTTCACGACGTACAAGCGGGGCTACACCGAATATCGCCGATCGGAGACCGAGGCGGCGAAGCAGTACGAGCAGGCCGTGAAGCAGAAGTGGCGCGCCCTGGCGCTCGTCATCAAGGCGAAGCTCGAGGCCGTCGAGAGCGGCATCAGCGTCTTCGAGGACGAGTTCATGGCCAACATCATGCTCCCAACCGGCGGGACGGTCGGCGACTGGATGCGGCCACAGATCGCTGAGGCGTATCTGACCGGAAAGATGCCAGCGATGCTTCCGATGCTCCCGGCACCGTCAAAGGGGACCGAACAATGAACACAAAGCAGCAACCGGGCGCCTTCGACGTCCTGGCCGAGACCAAAGCCGCGCCGGAAGAGCCGAAATTCACGCTCTGGGGCCGTGATCCGCTGGCACCGGACCTGGTGCGCGAATGGGCCCAGAAGAACCGCCAGCGCGTGTTCGCGTCGACCGACTGGACGCCGGAGAAGCGCAAGCTCGAGCTGATGCAGTCCGCGGAGGCCGAGGAAATCGCCTGGTCGATGGACGATTTCCGGAAGGGCCGGCGCGGCGACGAAGCCCCGAAGGTATCCACCTCATATTCCGGCAACGCTCTCGGCGCCGCGGAGCTGGCGGCGAAGGAGCGGCACGACGCGCTGGCCGGCGGCGCCCGGGCGATCGACAACGCCATCGCCGAGTCGCTCGAAGTGGCCCGGCGGATCCGCGATCACGGCTTCTTCGACCAGGCGGTGGAAATTGAGATGGCGGCGGCGTCGCTCCGAACCTGTGCCGAGGCGATCCGTCCGGCGCGGCCGTCCTATGCGACGACGGATATCCGATCATGACCGCATCCTTTGACCGTCTACGTGAGGTGCTGAAACAAGCCGCATTGGACCTGCACGAAGCCGCGGGAAGGTTCGCTACGATCAATAAGCTCGACGCGAAGCGCTGCTCTGAACTTACTCGGGAAGCGGCCCGACGTGCCGATGCCGCCCTCGCCGCTAGGATGGGGACGAGCGAAGAGTCGGTTGAGGAGCTGAAGGCGGCGCTCGGCTACATGATCAATGCCAAGATCGACCTGGAGACCGGAGCGACGAAGGCGACCGCGATCCGCACGCTCGAGGGCGGCATCGAGCGCATCCGAAAGGCGATCGATCCATCCATCGGAGGACAAGATGGGCGCTGAGCTCCCCGAAATCGCTCGCCATTGGTCTCGCCAGACCGAGAAGGGTAAGGGTATCAGGCTCGAGGCCGACATGCTCGACATGCTCAACGCGATCGGCGTCGGCGAGCTGATCCAGACGAAGGCTGCAGAACTCCAGAGGTCCCAATGCCTAAGACGAAGCGCGATGAACCGCTCTACCAGCGCGGAGGATTCCGGCTCTACCCGCGGCCAGGGCGAAACCACGAAATCGTCTGGTACGACGTCGAGGCCGGACGCGAACGAGCAGCTTCGGCGGGCTCGACAGAGATCGAAGCCGCGATCGCCGCGCTCGACCGCAAATTCGTCGAAATCACGCGGGGGGTCAGATCCTGCCCCACATGCAACCGGCCCTTCGTTGCGGACAGTGGGCGGCTAGTGACCGAAGCGATCGAGCTCGCCCGCGTCGAGGCCGAAGGCAAGCAGAGCGAGACGGCGATCAATTCCCGGCTCGATCACGTCGTCGACTATATTGAGACGCTCAGCTCCGCCGCGGTGTTCTGCCACGACGTCGACGAGCGCTGGATCCAGAAATTCCGGTTATGGGCGATGGAACAGCCGATCGTCTCGTCAAAGGGCAAGGAACGCGCACGCGCCGCCTCGACGGTGGAAAACAGCGTGCTCCAGCTGGCATCGGCGATTCGTCTGGTCGGAGAGCAGCCGAAATTCCGCCCGATTCCGCCACGGGAGGTCAATCGGACCCCTCAGCATCGCAGCGACGTCGCCGAGTTGGCCGCAATGTTCCGCTACTGCCTCCATCCGGAAGGACCATGGAGCGAGAAGGAATTGGTCCGGCGCCGGCGGGAGCGTGAGAATTTGCTCCGCTTCCTCAGGGCCAGCGTCGCCACCTGGGCCCGTCCAGACGCCGTGCTCGACATCAGTACCAAGCCGGAACGCGGCCAATGGCACCCGAAGCCCCGGGTCCTGGCTCTCAATCCGGTCGGCCGGCGGCAGACCCGCAAGCGCCGGGCCACCGTTCCCATCGCCCGTCAGTTCGCGCCGCACCTCGACGAGGTGACGGGCTCCTACATCCCCGTCGGCACGATCAAGTCGGCATGGGAGTCGATGGCGGAGGATCTCGGCCTGCCCGGTCGAGGCGAGGCCGGCACGAAACTGATTCGCCGGTCGGTGATGACGCTGGCTCGGAAACGACTCGGCGAGGAACATTGGGTGCAGGGCCGGATGATGGCCGGGCACGTCCCGGTCACCGTCAGCGACCTGTACGCACTTGTAGATCCGGCCAATCTCGGCCGCGCATTGGCGGTCACCGAGGCCCTGATCGACGAGATCGAGGCCATCGTTCCAGGAGCGTTTTACCGCGATCTTACCGCACAGGGCGGCAACGTCGCCTCGATCGCGAGAGGGAAAAAGGCATGAATATCAAGAGGAAGGCGTGGTGGGCGCGGCAAGGATTGAACTTGCGACCCCTGCGGTGTGAACACAGTGCTCTACCACTGAGCTACGCGCCCACGCCTCGATCGGTTCGGCTGTGGTCGGTCCGAACGTCCGCGCAGCAGATGATGCCGCTGGAGCCGGCGGTCAATAGCCGCCGACCCGAAAGCTGTCCAGCGCCGCCCGACGCGCCTTCGCGCTCAGGCGTTGACGCTGTCCTTGAGGCCCTTTCCGGCCTTGAACTTGGGCTGCGTCGATTCCCGGATCTGCATCGGCTCGCCAGTCCGGGGATTGCGGCCGGTGGAGGCTTTGCGCCGCGAGCAGGAGAAGGTGCCGAAGCCGACGAGACGGACTTCGTCTCCCCGTTTCAAGGCATCGCTGATCACCTCGAACACGCTTTCGACCGCGCGCGAGGCATCGCCCCGGCTGAGCCCGGTCGTGTCGGCAACCTTGCCGATAAGCTCCTGCTTGTTCATCTGTCCCGAAACCCCTGTTACTGATGACTCGCGGCTGGCGCCGATGCCCGATTTAATGACAGGCAGGCGACAGGAGTCAAAGGAAAGAGGCCGCATTTCCGCGAAAAGAGCGGCCTCTCCGGTCCCTATTTCGTTGCCGCAGCGCAACAAATCAGTGGCGGATCGAAACCCCTGGCCGTTCTTCGCTGGAAGCGGGGAGCTCCGACGGCGGAAGCGCCGCCAGCTCGTCGGCCTCGGTCCATTCGATCGGCACCACCGGAGTCGCAAGCGCCTGGGCAAGCACCTCGTCGACGTGGGAGACGACAATGATCTCCAGCCCTGCCTTGATGTTGGCAGGGATCTCGACGAGATCCTTCTCATTCTCGGCCGGGATGAGCACCTTCGTGATCCCGCCGCGGAGCGCCGCCAGCAGCTTCTCCTTGAGACCGCCGATCGGAAGGACCCGCCCACGCAAGGTGACCTCGCCGGTCATCGCGACGTCGCGGCGGACCGGAATCCCGGTCAGGGTCGAGATGATCGCCGTCACCATGCCGATGCCGGCGCTCGGACCGTCCTTCGGCACCGCGCCTTCCGGCAGGTGAACGTGGATATCCTTGCGGCCGAACAGGCTCGGCTTGACGCCGTAGCTCGGAGCCCTCGCCTTGACGAACGAGAAGGCCGCCTGGATCGACTCCTGCATGACGTCGCCGAGCTTGCCGGTGGTCCTGATCTGGCCCTTGCCCGGGACGGTGACCGCCTCGATCGTGAGAAGCTCGCCGCCGACCTCGGTCCAGGCCAGGCCGGTGACGGCGCCGATCTGGTCCTCCTCCTCGCTCATGCCGTGGCGGAACTTGCGCACGCCGAGATAGTCGGGAAGATTCTCCTCCGTCACCTCGATCGTCTCGGCCTTGCCCTCGAGGATGTTGCGAAGCGCCTTGCGGGCCAGCTTGGCCACCTCGCGCTCGAGCGTTCGGACACCCGCCTCCCGGGTATAGTGACGAATCATCGCCCGAAGACCGACTTCCGTCAGGCTCAGCTCGCCTTCGCGAAGGCCGTGGGCCTCGAGCTGCTTGGGCACCAGATGGCGCTTCGCAATCTCGACCTTCTCGTCCTCGGTATAGCCTTCGAGACGGATGATCTCCATCCGGTCGAGCAGAGGCTGCGGCATGTCCATCGAGTTGGCGGTGGTGACGAACATGACGTCGGACAGATCGTAGTCGACCTCCAGATAATGGTCCTGGAACCGGCTGTTCTGCTCGGGATCGAGAACCTCGAGCAAGGCCGAGGCGGGATCGCCGCGGAAATCCTGGCCGAGCTTGTCGATCTCGTCGAGC